>JAQTYF010000009.1 GCA_028688415.1 Candidatus Moraniibacteriota bacterium | reverse complement strand
ACCAGCAAATCACCCAGGCGACGGGTCTTCCACGCATCGTGGCCACCCCACTCGATCAGCTTTTGGCCTGATGCGTTGACGGATTCGGTTGTTCTCATCTCCAGCTCTCCCTTGTGCGGTTGGCAAAATCTTGGACTTGAGCCTCACCGCCCTCTGGCTTGTAGCCCTGTGAAAACTGGCGCCATGCATCGCTGCCGTGGCTGGCCCAGTTGTGCAGCGGGTCTTGCTTCCATCGGCCCAGCTTCGCGTCCCACTCATATTGATAGCTGTCCAGGCACTTGATGCCATCGGCGCAGCCTGACTTGTCAAACCAGTTGTCAGACACCAGTGCGCGCCGGGTCAAGTCAATGCCGACTTCCAGCGACTGCACGCGCGGCACCACCACAATGTTCGCCATACCCATGCCCTGCAAAATCTCTCTACGGGTCGTGATCTGCTCGCCTTGCATCCTGGCATCTGCGTCGTGCGGCAAGTAGTGCTTACCCCAAATCGCTTGTTGTTCGTCCGCCCATATCTTGAGCCAACGCCAATAGAAGTCCAGGCCCTTGCCGTGGTCTTCGGTGTACTTGATCCAGCGGTTTTGCAGTCCAACGCGCTGATGCAGCCAGATCGTGTTCGCATCACCCACGCCAAAGTCCCAGAACGTGTTGACGGGTATGCCTGCTTGATACGGCACCTCGGTAATGCGCCCAAGCTCCCGGATGCGCGTCATCTGCTCTGCGTAAATGGCCCCGTCAATCGCTTGCTCAAAGGCTTCTTCGGGCGTGCCAGGGTATTCGCGGCCCATGTCTGATAGCAGAGCGGCCTTCTTCTTGACCCACCAGGCCTTTTGACCTTCGGTCAGCTTGACGCCTGTCTTGGCTTCGACTTCTCGGAAATACTGCGCCTGCTTGTCGGAAACCGTGATGCCTTTTGGCTCAAGCGTGTAGGCGGTCTTGGCGTACCACGGGTAAAAGTGCAGCTTCCAGTCCAACGAGGACAACTCGGCGCCTTCGCGGTCGAGCTTGAGGGCATCCATCACGTAGTCGTGAAAGTAGCCGCCCATGCCTTCAGCGGTTGATTCAATAAACACCACATTGCCAGCGGACACAGATTCAAGTGCGCCGGTCACGATTTCCTTGGCTTTTTCTGGGTACTTGCGGCAAATCTTTCCGAACTCGGACACGTGCAGCAGTTGTAGCGTGCCGCCACGGAACGATGTGGACACGTACAGCGTCGAGCCATTGCTGAACGTCACCTGGCTTTCGGTGCGCTTGATGACGGTGACGGTCTGTTTGATGGACTCAGGCAGTCGGTCGTAGGCGAACATCACCTTCGTGCGGAAGAACTTCTCGGCGTCTTCGCGGTTGTGGGCAATGATGCCCGCTGAAAAGTTGCTGTTGAATAGGCATTGATCCAGGGCCAACAGGCAAATCAGCGTCGTGAAGCCCAATTGCCTTGCCTTCAAGATCAGATTTCGCGTGTGCAGGTTCTGGTACAGGTCAAGCTGCTCGGCGTTGGGCTCAAACACTGCGACCTGATTTTGCTCATTGACGATGTGGTACAGGTTGTGCAGCCGCCAAAGCGGGTCAGCCCACAAGTCGGGGCGCAACTGCTCAAGTGTTTCGTCTTCGGTCATTTCTTGGCCGTTGAGATTGGCAGTTTTGATCCGCCGACAAGCTCCATCAGCTTGTTCATGGCCTTGGCTGGGTTGCTTTGCTCGTTGTCGCGTTCAAACAGGCCCAGATGCTTGAACACGCGCTCAAGGGCGGCGTTCTTATCGGCCACCTTGTACTTGCGCACCGTGGCAAAGCCTTCTCCATCCTTCTCTGACACAAGCTCAAGCCCTTGAATGGCCGCTGCTGTGTCGTCGTCAAGCTCTTGAACCCGGATTGGGTTGCCTTGTGCGTCGCAGAGTTTTCGCACATCGAAGAAGGCCAGCCGCGCGGCTTCCTTGAGGGCTCTGTCTGCTGATATTCCTGTGCGAACTTCTTGTTTGGTGCGAAGTTCCTGTAGTTTCCCAGCGACTAAAGTATTCTTAAGGAGTTGATAGCCGATTACCTCGGCGGTCTTTTGGCTGTAGCCTGCGCGAATGGCGGCTTGTTTGGCATTCAGATCGACTAGGTACTCTTGGCAGAATGTGGTCTGCTTTGGGTTTAGCTGTCGATCTTTCGTCGCACTCTTGCGCGGCGTTGTTGCCATGATGATTCCTGTGAGTTGATTACAGGTATCGTCATGGAATTTTTTTCGGAGTCAACACCTCTTACTGCTTTGGAACATGTTCCAGTCACCAGTACATTGCCTGCTGCTCCTGGCTGCTTTTGATCTGGCCCATTTGCACCAGTTTGGTGATGTGCGTCCGGGCTTTGGTCTTTGTGGCCTGGCACGCTTGGCGCACATCAGGATGCGATTCGATGGATCGCGCTGTGGCCGGGCCGATGGTTTGGATGACTCGCCGGATTGTCTCTATGCAGTCTTTCAGGGTCATAGAAGTCCTTGAGGTAGTTTGGGTTGCATTTGCCTTGGGCGTACATCTCAAAGCTCTTGATCTGCGTGCAGTCTTCGCAGAATGGGAAGTCAGGGTTGATTTTCGGCTCGTTATCAATGATCACAATGATCTTTGGCTCGCCTTTGTGACTCTGGCACCCAGCGGCGGATATCAGGTACTCGACCCACGCCAGTCGATTCTTAAAACAC
>JAQTYF010000008.1 GCA_028688415.1 Candidatus Moraniibacteriota bacterium | reverse complement strand
CCCTGATCACATCGCTGGCCGTGTTCATCTCTCCGGCCACCACGTACACCTTGCCACCATGGTAAAAGCCCTCGGGCTCACCAGTTGCACCCATTGATTTCTGCTTGGCGTCCTCATCGCGTACCGCCTGGGGGATTACCGTATCGGCCATGTTGGAGGCCACTACGATGTCTGGGGCGTTGGCCCAGCGTGCTTTGATGGCGTTGACGATGGCACTTACTTGGGTGTGGGGCAGGCCGGTGGAACTTGTTCCACGGCTGTATTGCGCCCCGCCTGTGTTGCTTTCAGCCTCAATCCTCTTGACAACATCCTCTCGCGTGATTACAGTCGCTTTGCTGATGGAGTTACGGTGCAAGGGAATTAGGCCCGGAGCCGCCGCAGCCGAAGCCTTCGATTTATCGAGGGCTTCTTTGTTTATGGCGTAAATTTTCTCGCCGCGACTCAGCGCTTGCGTTATCTGAAGATCACGCCGCCGAATGCCAGCGCCCTTGTTTCCATCGTCATTGAATGGCGTGACAGTATTTATCCGCCCATCCTTCCCGACGCTCACGCCAACAACAACGGGTTCTCCGCGCACGGTTTCAGCCTGGACAAATACCCGCAACCCGCCATCTTTGTAAGGAATGATGAACATCGGGTCGGCCAGCATGGACGGCAGGCTCTCAAACACATTGGCCGGAACATCCGAATGCTTCGCCATGATGGCCATCAAGTAGGTTCTAGGAAGAACCAGCTTATTGGCTTTTGCCCCCATCTCGCGCAAGACTGTTGGCGTCACCATGCTCGGGTCTTTGGCTTGCGGGTTGGTTGCAGCACTGCGCAGGCTGGATTGCCATTGTTCAGTAGATTGAGCGGTTGCCGCGTCAATATCGGCGCGGCTGAACATCGCCACGCCCTTGTCGGTTTGCTTTTCAATCACCACCATGCGCGCATTGGCCCCGGTATTGACCGGAAGGCTCGGGTCGTTGAATGATCCTTCGGTAAGCTTTTCGTCGGTGCCACCAATGGATTCAAGCCAGTCACGGAACTCGGCGGCGCGCTTATTCTGGTTTGTGAAGGCTGACTCGCCCATGATGGCCACCAGTCGGCCGCCCGGTTTCAGCAGCGTGTAGGCGTGCTGTACATGCTGGATGTCACGGCCATCGCTGAAGGGCGGGTTCATAACGATGCGGTCATACTGGCCGTCCATCGCCAGAAAATCGTTGCCAACCACGTTGAACCCTTTAGCCTCCAGAAGTTCACGCCGGTCGCCAGACAGTTCACCAACATCAGGCTCAACACCGGATGACCGGATGCGCTCGGCAATGTGGCCCCAGCCCGCGCTGGGCTCCAGCACGCTCATGCCGGGCTCAATTCCAGCGGTTGCCACCATCTCGTCGGCCACGCTTTCAGGCGTCGGGAAGAAGTCCATCCCGTCATTACGTCGGCCCACCATGGCGCGTTCCAGTTGCTTGACCTTGCTGGGCGCTTCAGCCACTTCCTGCAAGCCGATGAACTCGCGCAGCGCAGCCCGGTACTCTGCCGGGGTTTCGATGCCCATGCGCTCCAATGCTTTGCGCCGGTCAAGAGCCGTCTCAAACTGCCATGGGACGGAAACCTTGGAGCCGCGCCGCGCAGCCTTTCCGATCTTCTCGACCAGTTCTGCACCGAACTCGCCAGACAACGTGATGCGTTTGTCACCATCGCCCTTCCAGATGCCGCGCTCGATGGCTTCGCTGGGGCTCATGATGACCGTGTGCTCGCCGCGCTTGACTTGGTAGGCTATGGCCTTGCCCTTGTAGCCACTGCGCGCAATGGCGGCTTCGGCGGCACCCTTGGTGCTGAATCCGGCAATACCACCGCCCGTCTTGGCGAACGATGCCACTTGGCTGAAATTCTCTTTTGCAAACTTCAGGTAGGCGTCTGACACGTCATCAGCCACCTTCAGCAACTGCTGACCCATTTTCTTGGTACCGTCCACCTCCACCAGTTGACGCGCCAGACTGGCCAGATCGGAACGGTAGGCGGTGAAGCTCGGGAACTCGGCAAAGTCTGCTGTCTCTATCGTGGGTGCTTCGCCACGGTGCTTTTCCTGATCGCCATAGCTGGCGTACTTGGCACGCAGTTCGTCGTACTTGGCGTTGTTCACTGCCGTCAGCAGCAAAGACACCTGCGTTTTCTGGCGCACTCGGTCAAGGAACTTCGCGGAACCGTTGCCGATGGCTTGCGCCAGATTGCGCATGGTCTTGGCCATGGCCTTCTCGGCATTGGCGGCAGCCTCTGCGCTGGCGGCTTGGCTGGCCCGCTTGTGCGTGTTGGCCTTGCGCTCTTGGTTCAAACTGGCATCGGCCTGTTCTTCCAGGCGGTCGGCCATTTCGCTCAGGCGCTGCACGGCGGTTTGGCTGCTGTCGTCGGCAAAGGCATCGCGGCGCTCTTGCATCACGTCCTTGGCGGCTGCGGTGTCGCCAGCGATCAGCGACTTGAACGCCTTGGCCGCGTCCTCGGTGCGGAACTGCCATCCGGGAATGGCACCGTTGCCACGGTAACTGGAGTAATCCCCGCCAAGGCGCTTGGCCTGCGCCACCAGCGACTTGAATTCTTCGCCCGACACGCGCTGGTCAAGATTGAACTGCCACAGGTCATGACCGTGCTTGGTGTGCCGGGTCTTGATTATCTCGGTTGCCGTCACCGCTTCGCCTGGCGCGCGCAACACAGCTTCCTGCGCCGACTCCTTGCGGGAGGCGCGCTCGGCCCGGCTTTCGGTGGCTATCAGGTCGTCAAACTTCGCCCGTTGCTCTGGCGCGAGCATCATCCGGGCTTCTTTGAATGTCTTGCCACCCGCCATGATGGCACGCATCCAGGTTTTGAAGTCGTCCAGTGTTTTGGGGTCTTTGATGGCCTCGGCGATCTTGCCAACACGGGCTACCGATTCTTCTTGTGCTGCCTTGCGGTCCTTGGCGTATTGCGCCAGTTGCTCGGCGTCGGTGGATTCCACCATGTTGCGCACACCATCCAGCCATGCGTTCTTTCCAAGTCCATGCGAAAAGCTGCGTTCCAGCACGTACT
>JAQTYF010000007.1 GCA_028688415.1 Candidatus Moraniibacteriota bacterium | reverse complement strand
GAGACATCTGCCAGAAGAGGTATGCGAAGACAGGCACTGCGAGGAGTGCGAGAGTGAGGAGGAGGGTTTTGGGAGAGAGATGAAACATGGGGAATAATTTTCAATTTCTAATTTCTAATTTTCAAACGATACTTCAATGATTCAATTTTTTGCATACAGATAAAACTTATTTCTCACTTACTTTATTTATGATACCATGGAAATAATTTTTCATTTTCAATTTCTAAACAATTTTCAATACCTTAATTCTTTACTGTTTCTTTGAGAGAGCTGGAAATTTTATTAAAGATAAGTGTCAATTCTTGAGATTCCTTCCAAAGACTTTTCAAATCATCTCTACTGCTTTGATTTGCCTCAGCTAAGAGTTCAATCCAATATTTTGTTTCCTGGATTTCTTTTCTGCAGATAAAAATCTTATTTCGGAAGTCTTTCTTTGAACTCGCTCCGTTGGCTTCACAATAATTTGCGCCAACACTTGTTGCTGATCGACTGAGCTGAGATATGAGGTTTCTGTTTATTTCATTCATTTTAATCTTCAAAAGGCATCTAATGATATCTTTGGAGAATTTTTTTGTTCTTTCTTCGAGATCATACATCATAAGTCATTAGAGATTGTTTGAAAATTGAAAATTAGAAATTGAAAATTGTGTTTTGTGTTTTATTTGGTCTTTGTTCCGCCAGCTGGCGGATTGAAAATTGTGTTTTATTTGATATTCGGTATTAGATATTGATCGCTCTCAAGTAGGTATTAATCTCTAAAGAGTAATTGTATTTCTATTTCACCTTGATATTTCCTTTGAAACGAATCGGGTTGGAGCTGGCATCGCTACCGCGGAAACGGAGGAGCTGAAAACGATCGACGGTACGAGCCTCGGTAATCATCATCATCACACGACCCGTATTCGTCCCCCACGCAGACAATCCTGTAGCGAGATCCATCTTGCCATCACTATCCCAATCACCTGCGACAGAGGGTCCGATTCCCCCGTACGATGTTATCCACATATCTGAACCGGCATTGGACGGATATCCTCCGTCATTGTAGTAGAAATATATTCCATTAACAGCGAGATCGGCACTCCCATCAGCATTGAAATCTCCTGTAGAGAAGGAATATCCGAGGAACGCAGATCCTGTCGGCGTCATAATCGCGTCGGCACTGCTCGCACTCACAGGGTACTCATTGTCATTGTAGAAAAAATAGACACGACCAGAAATCACTTCCCAATATCCATCATCATCACCGTTATATCCATAATTGTATGATCCTACAACGAGATCGGTCTTGCCATCACTGTTCCAGTCACCTGATGCGAGAGCGGAACCGAAATAGGGAGTGTTGGAAACACAATAATAGTAACAGGGAACAGGGATACTCGCTGCGACTCCTGTAATCGTCACACTCGCTGTCGCAACGGTCGATGGGAATGTACCGCTCCCCGTGTTGTAGAACATATAGACACGGCCGAGACTACTCGAATACCCCGTCGCGCTCACGGCAATATCTCTATCACCATCTGCATCGAAATCTCCGGTCGCTAATTGAGAACCCAGTAGAATGCCTGTCGTACCCGTCATCATCCCATCGGCGAGGTCGGCTGTTGCAGGATAGACACCGTCCGCATAAAACACGTAGACACGACCAGCATTGGAAGAATATCCGTACGCACCAGAGATGAGATCAGTCCATCCGTCACCATCGACATCCCCCGTCGCAAAAGCGGTTCCGAGATAGCTATTGGCCGTCTCTCCGACAATGATGGCGTCTCTCCCGCTCGCAGAGGCAGGATACGTCCCCGTCCCTGTATTCGCGAAAAGATAGATGCCTCCTGCATTACTACTGTACCCGCTCGATCCCACGACGAGATCGGTCCGACCATCCGTATTGAAATCCATCGCAGAGAGTGCTACTCCGAATCGGTCACTAATATTCTCACCAGAGATGATCGCATCTGCAGAAGAGGCAGAAGACGGGAGAGAGCCATCGTTGTAGAAAAGATAGACCTTCCCAGTATTACTCGCATTGCCATAGGCTCCCACGGCGAGATCGGTCCGGCCATCAAAATTGAAGTCTCCTGAGGCGAGAGCTGAACCGAAATAGTTATTCGTCGCTTCCCCGGTGACTACGCTGTCATTGGTCGTATAAAGAGAAACCTTGCCCTTGTTCGTATTGTATCCTGCATCGCTAACAACCATATCATCATATCCATCAGCATTGAAGTCACCAAAGACTACGGGAGATAGCGCAGGGAGTGCCGTATATGCCGGATAGTTAAAGCCTGCATCGCCAGCTATACCATTGGCATTTCCCGCAGAGGTCGGGTACGACCCATCGTTTAAAAATATTTCGAGATAATGCCAATAATATGTACCTACTTTCGTTACGATAAGATCTGCTCGATGATCTCGATTCACATCTCCTATCGCAATTCTACTCCCTAATTCAAGACCGTATGCACCAACTATAATCACATCAGAGGATGAAGCATCGGCAGGATACGGACCGTTATTGTAAATAAGATAGACACGCCCATGATTAACAGGATTATCATTATAATCATGCTCTCCGTATTCAACCATCCCTATCGCCAGATCTGTCGTCCCGTCATTGTTGAGATCACCCGAAGCCATCATGCCACCAAATCCATGGGCGAAATAAGGGTAGGCAACTGTCTCGCTCATAATAGTCACATCGGCATTGGTCGCACTACAAAGCGCTGGGGTACCAGAGCATACTGCTGTCCCGAAATTATTCGTCCCGTCTGCGTAGAATATATGTATTCGACCAGCATTGTCCGTAATACCAAATGGTGATCCAACAGCAAAATCCATCGTGCCATCCGTATTGAAATCCCCTGTCACTATCTGCTTGCCAAGATATGAACCCGTTGACCCATCGATAATCACATCAGCATCAGGCGCAACACAGGGAGACGTCGCACAGACAAAGTTGCTCGTCCCATCAGCATAGTAGATATAGACACGGCCAGTGTTCATGTCTGTATAACTTATAGAAGGAGAATATCCATATGCACCCACGATGAGATCGGTCTTGCCATCATGATTGAAATCA
>JAQTYF010000006.1:3995-5415 GCA_028688415.1 Candidatus Moraniibacteriota bacterium | reverse complement strand
CAGCGGGTGGAATTGCGTCAACTGTGCCATCAGATTCCCTTGTGGCGTTTGAAAGCCCGGCGTCTATCTGCACAACATCGCTCACGCCAAAACCCGGACCGGCCACGGCATTCATCTTCATGCCAAGCGTGGTCGGCTGCGGATTTGTGGTCGGGCGAACAAGGAATCCACCGTTTGTTTGTAGCACTTTGCCGCCAACTTTTTCAGCAACCAGTTTTGCCGACAACACAGTTTTGAAAGGCTCACCAGCAGGGTTTACAAGATCAGTTGGCAACGGATCAACAAACGAATCTTGCTGATCTTCACTTGCAGCCACCTGAGCCAACCCATTCACCCTGTCAAGATTTTGCTGTTCAGCAATATCAGCCACCATGGGCGTGTTGTTGACATTGAAGCCAGAACCAGGCGTAACTGTTGGCGATACTCCCATAGACGCGCCAGTTGGTGCTGCAGGCATGTTTGTCGGCATCAGCGTCGATACAGCGCGGGTCATTGGGCCGGGTGGCGGCGCGCTTGGTACAGGCGGCGCTTCTGGTGGCTGCACCACATCGGGCCTGGGAATGCCAAATGCTGCACCCATGCCAGCGCCTGCCACACCTTCCATGGTGGAATTGGCCACAACCCCACTCAGGGGGTCTACTTGGAACCCTTCGTTGTTCAGTGCGCTGTTGGTGGCGTATTTCTCCTGCCCGCCCTGAGCGAACTCTGGAACGGCTTCAGTCACGCCGCCTACGCCCATGCGTGACATCATGCCCGGCGCAGATTTGGCCACACCGCCGCGCAGCCCGGCTATGGTCCGCTCGATACCCAGACCTCCAGCTAACACACCCATCCCGGTTCCTAGAGCAATCTGACCCGAACTGTCACCGCCATAGGCTTGCTGTTCTGTCGCGCGCGCCTCGGCTTCTGCGTCGGATGCGCCCGCTGCCTTCATCCTCTGTTTGACCTCATCGTAAATCGCGCCCTTGGTTGCGCCCATTCCCTGAACGCCGCCTATCAGTGCCGGTGCAGCAAACCGTGCTGCTGTCGCCATTGGCCCGGCACCGCCCGTCATGGCTGCGGCTGCAATGGTGGGCACTGCTGTGCCTGCCGCTTGTGCCAGCAAAGCACCCGGAGCGACACCAGCCGCACGCAGGCCGATGCCAATCTGATCCATCCAGCCTTTTCCCTCGGCCTCTTGCATGATGGCTGCCACTTGTGCCTGATCTTGTTTGGCTGTGGCACTGAGTAGCCCGTTCAAGGCTTCGTCAGCACTTCGCAGCCCGCCAGACACGGCATTGTCAGCGCCGAACACATCCGACATCATGCGAACGCCTGTCACAGCGCCTTTGCCGAATTGCACGGCGGTATCTCCAATGGCACGCATGGTGCCGCGCGGCTCTATTGGTTGTTGGATTGCATCGTCCTGCGTTGCCAGGTC
>JAQTYF010000006.1:1860-3895 GCA_028688415.1 Candidatus Moraniibacteriota bacterium | reverse complement strand
GATAGGTAGTCGCGCCGGTCTTTCAGCGCAACAGGTGATGCACCGTTTTGCGATCCTGACCCGATGCGGCCAGACACCAGAGCATCAATCTTTCGCTCATTGGCTGCCTGCGCCTTGGCTTGTGTCTCTGCTGCCTTTTCAGCAACAGTGATGCGGCGCTCATCAACAGTGAACTGCTTGTCGTCCTTTTCCATCTTGTACCGATCGCTCGGTGACAAGTACGTGCGCAGCGCCTGATCCACGTCGGGAACAATTGGCTTTCCATCCTTGCCCATCACACTCACCACCCGACGTTTGATCTTGGTGGTTGGGTCTTCAACCTCGGCACTGGTGAAGAACGAGCCTTCTGGCATCCGGTTTTGCCCGGTGCTCTGATACACCTTGGCGGCACCTTCGTAGTCCCCGTTTGCAGCCAGCCGGTAGGCATTGAAAGCACCTTCGGACTCCAGCTTGTAGAGCTTGGCGCGGATGTCGTCAGCCACTTCCATCTTGCCGAATTCGTCAGCCACGGCCTGACGCGCCTTCAGCTTGGCCCAATCGCCCATGACTTGCGTCTGGGCAAACTCCTGTGCTTTGGCCGGGTCTTGGAATACTTGGCTGCCTGCTACCGTTCCCTGCATCGTGGCGCCTGTGCGCCCGGTGCTGACGCGGGTTGCATCGTTGGTCTGCACGTCTGCGTTCTTGGCAGCAGCCATGTCACCCAGCACAGCGGCGGCATCCGCATCTTTGGTGAAGGCATTTGATCCGGCTGCGTCGGTGACTTGGTAGCCGCCGTCTGTCTTGCCTGCTGACACAGCAGCACGGTTTGCAGTTTTGAAATCGGCATCCTCTTGGCGCGCAGCTTGTGAGGCAATGATGTCTTGCATCCTGGCGGCGTGGAGTTGCTCGCTCTGGGCGTCGATCTTTGCCCTGCGCTCGTTGTCTTTTTCCTGTTGGATGCGGGCGTTGTACATATTGACCGCATTTGCGCCCGAGTTGAATCCTGCTGCAAATCCCATGGTTACGCTCCTTTTTTGGCCGTGGCCAGCTTGTCTACTTTGCGGGAAAGTGCAGCAATCGCGGCCATGTTGATGCCGTTGAGCGTGATCAGGTCGATCATCTTGCCGCCTGGACCTGCCTGTTCTCCCATGTTCCTTTGAACCTCTTGCGCCATTGGGCCAGTATGATGTCCTTCATCGCCCTCGCCTTCTTTGTAGTCCCACGTTGATACGGGTGTTTTCTCGATGGCTTTCAGGGCTTGATCGTCGGTGATTGACTTGACGTTCTTCTTTTTGTTTTTGTCAGACCACTTGGTAATACCAGCTCCGGCCAGCGTGCCGAGCATTTCCATATTGGAGCTATTGGCTGCTTGTTGGATGCTGGCTGCCTGCCCATACAAATCACCAGCACTCTTGTTCAGGTTGCCTGCCGTTGTGAAGCCCTGTCCCATCTGCTGCGCAGCCGCGCTGCCCTGCGTCAACGTCTGCCCTGCGTTGTTCACGGCGCTGTTACCTGCATTCATGGCAATACCTGCACTGGTAGCCTGATTGCTGGCTAGGTTGCGCCCCAGGTTGGCCGCATCCATCTTGCGGGCATAACCCAGCGTCTCGGTATCGGTGCGCGCCTTGTTTGATGCGCCCGCCAGAGCCGCGGCCTGCGCAATGCCGGTCTGGTTCTGCATCGCCATCGACCGGCCTGCACTTGGGTTTACCCCCATGCGCGACATGGCCCTCTGCTGCTGCGCTTGTGCGTTGCTGAAGCCAGCATTGACATCGGCTTGGGCCTTGCTGACCGCCTCTGCGGTCTTGCCTGCCGTGTTGAAGCTGGCGGCATCTGCCACGATGGCCTGCTCCATCGGCCTGAACGTGGTCTTGGCGTAATCGGCGTAGTCGTTGGACAGGGCTGTGTTGGACTTCAGCGCCTCAAGATTAGCGTTTGACACCTGATCATTGAGAGCTGCTGCCTTGGCCCGGTCTGGCGCTGTATCGGCATAAATCTGCTTGTACCAATCCAAACTTTCTTTGGAAAGATTGGCGTTTGCTAAGGCTGCGGCGTT
>JAQTYF010000006.1:0-1760 GCA_028688415.1 Candidatus Moraniibacteriota bacterium | reverse complement strand
ACCTGCCCAATATGTGCGCCTAACGTCTGACGAATGGGTGAAGTCACAGGTAGCAGCCTTATCACCCGGTACACGGGCCGTAGCTGCTACTTTCTGTCAAAAATCTTCGGAGTCAACGTCATAGCGCGACTGGAACATGTTCCACGGCGACGCTTACCACACCACCGCCTCAACCTCTGCTTTTGTCGCAGCCGCCTCGATCTGCTCACGCAACAGCACCCCTTTGGCAAACTGCGCAGCCACATGCTGACCCAGCGCCGCGCCCACCTGCATCATGTCGGTCTGATTCAAGGTGCGGACTTGGTTGTTTGCCAGCACCCAGCCAATCGAGAACTGGTCCGACATCTGAGCCAAGGCCACCGCTCCGGTGATGCGGTTCTGGCTGATGGCATCACTGTCAAAGGTCGAGCCGTCCCATGTGAAGCCGGCGTACTCGGCATTGGAGCGGGCCTGCTTGATTAGGGTCCACTGGGCATCTTTGAGGTCTTGCAGGGTGCGGGGGTCTTCCCATTGCTTGGTGGTGTAGTTGAAGGTGTGATTGGTGGACGGCTGTGGTGGTAGTTTGTAGTGGATATTATCTATAACATACCCTGGCCCGTAAGCTTTACCCTCCAGCACAACGGTATCTCCTTCAGAGAATACACTAGGGTTATATGCAGTTCCTGAATACAGAACTTCCCCTGTTTGTTTTGAAATAGCCGTAAATACAGTATCTGTCATTTCATTAGTCCAAAAAATGCAAGGGTTTTATTATATGTTGTCAGCGTATAGCCTGCATAAGCATAAGCACTAGCTGTGATACTGCTGTCTACGCCGCCACCATTCAAGGTCATGGTAAACATAAAAGTTTGGCTACCCCAGTGGTTATAATTGGCGTCCCAATATTCTCTACTCACAGGATATATTCTTTGAGTCCCGTTTATATTTAAGTAGTAGTAACACTTTAATCCACCAACTGTACTATTAGTGATAGGATCAAAAGTCACAATAAATATCACCTTCAAAGAAACACCGGCTTTTAGTAATAGACTGGTTGAAACTGTACCTGCTGTGCCTTCTGTTGAATTACTTACTGTCACCGCATTCCCAGCGATATTCGCAGTATTAATCACGTTGGCTTGGGTAATCGTCATTACTCCATTTTCAACATAGAACCCTGGCGAATATAAATTACCGTCTTGTCTTATTTCAAGGTATTTACCATTGTTAAGATTGCCAATCAGCAGACCACTTGGGCCGAGGTATGTCCCGTAGTTGCCAGCAGCGGGCCATCCCCAGCCTGTAAATGCACCGGTTGTGAACTGCCCGCCATGGACATTACCGCCAAAGGTTCCGCTGGCCCCTGTGATCGACCCGGTGAACGTACCATTTGATCCAGTGATATCACCGACCACATTCAGATTCATCCCGTTCCAAGTCAGCTTATTCCCCGACCCATTGCCCAGCGAAAACGTACCACCCGCCCCCAGGAAAAACCCGATCCCGGTATCAAATGCCGTCTGTCCGGCACGCACCGCGTTGGAGGCAATGGTGATGCCGCCGATGTACCCGGCGTTGGCATAGACTGACCCGCGTACCACGGCGTTTGCCAGTTCAGCCGTCCCGTCCGCGTTGATCTTCCATCCCGCAGAACCCGCCGTGAAGTTGGTTGACTGGATGTAAGACCCGACTCCTATGGAGCCCGCGGTAATCTTGGCCGCACTCAGGGCTGAAATCTTGGCGTCGTCAACTGCCAGGTTGGCGATCTTGGCGTTGGTGAT
>JAQTYF010000005.1 GCA_028688415.1 Candidatus Moraniibacteriota bacterium | reverse complement strand
GCTCATGTCTGCGCCAATTCCTGCATCGTGTGCGCCATCGCCACCAGTTGGATATCCCCTGTGGTCGCGACCTCGATCTGAAAATCCTGCCCGTGGTAGCCACTCGGTAGCCTGAATGGGCTGGCGTTGGCCACCGTTTGCGTGTGCTTGAGCACGCCGTCGGCGTACAGCCGGAAGGTGCACGGGTAGCTGCCAACCACCTCGGCGCAGCCAAACGCTGGCACCGGCCTGGGCTGGTGGAACACCTTGCTCCTGAAGGTCGTCGTCAGTGCGGCTCCGGCGTCCCACTTCTTGATGTTGACGCCGTCCAGAATGAACAAGGCATCCTGCAGCGCGTCCACATGCACAGCGTCGGCGCCAAAGTCCAGAAAGAACATCCCTTGCGGTGCAGCCGGGTCGATGATGAAGCCCTTGCGCGCGCCGTCGTTGTAGAAGCCAAAGTACAAGCCGTTGTAGAACGCGCCCTGAATCGTGTCCGGGTGAATGGCTTGCCAGTCGTCGCGCGTCATGATGCCGTTGGTCAGCAGGCGTGGACCGCTAGAGCCCATGTACGCCAGGCCGTCCGGGCTGGCCCACACCACGCCATGGCCAACACCCACCGCCGACAGCGGCGCCACGCAGCTTTGATAGAACTCCACCGGCTGCTCGTCCATGCTCTCGGGCGAGCCGCCGGTAATGATGCTCGGGTTGCCATCGGTCAGCATCACCAGCGTCTGGCCATAGGTCGCCAGCGCCACCGGCTTGGCGTTGGTCGGCAACACCTCGTAAGCGATGGGCCAGGCGTAGTGCACCCATGGCTCACAAAAGCGTACGGCGCGCCCGACAATGCCGGCCATCATGCCGTTCCACAAGCCGGTAAGCCAGGTCATGCCGGCGTCTGGCGGCAGCCAGGTGGTAGTTGTCATCAGCTCACCCAGCGCGCGGTTGTCGTCGGTCGTGCCGGTTAATGTCGAGTCAATCTCGCGCAGGAAATAGTAGTCCGTGCTGCCGCTGGTGCCGGTCTGTGTGCGGTAGATGCGCCGCAAGGTGATGCCGTAGTTGCCGGCAGGTGCCGCCGCCAGTGCGCTGATCGTCACGGTGTCGTCGATCTTGCAGGTGATGGTGGCAGTTGCCGGGTTTGGCGCACTCTCTTCGCCAATGTCCGTGACAAACGTCTCGGTGTAGACGCGCGTCTCGGTCGTCGTGCTTGTGCCGCCAGACGCCGCCAGACCGATGGTGCTCGATGGCGCCGGAACGCCAAGCTCGCGCGATGATGTCGGGTAGGGTGCCGTCGCCAGGGCTTTGGTGGTATCGGTCCACTTCGGCGTGCCGTCACCGGTGTAATAGGTGCGCTCAGAGGTGTCGGCCGCGTTGCCACCCACCACTGCATGCACCACGGTCGGCCAGCTCAGCCAGTAGTTGGCATCACTGGCCACGTCACGGCCCATGCGCCAGATCGTCTTGCGCCCGGCGGGCACCGTGGCTTTGTTCAGCGGTGCGCCCCAGGGTCGCAGATCACCACGACCCGGCTTCTGGTTGGTGCTGACGGCGCCAACGGTGTCGGGCAACAGCTTCGGTTCAATCGCCCTATTTTCCCCTTGGAAACCAGCAAATCGGATGATCATTTTGGCGATACAGCCACGGTGGCCGCAATCTCAGCACCAAGAGAGGCCGTTACCATGTTGAGATAAGCCACCGCCTTTGCGTCGTTGCCTGCGTATTCGCTGTCCTTGGAGTAGCAGCGGTACATGACCAGGTTGAGAACGTCGTCAGCGTAGATGTCGGGGAGCGTCAGGTTGCCTGTCACATCGCTCCAGATTGATGTATCAGAAAGAGGCTCCGTGATGTCTGTCGGGTAGGCTGCGTACATCACTTCAAGCTGCGCCAGAGCAGTCGCTGGGGGGTACACGTAGAAGGTCTTCGGGTCCTTGGGGTCGAACATGTAGTGCATGACGTTGACGGCCCCCGTCGCGTTGTGCCAGTTTGGCGTCTGGGCATCCAGAATCTTGCGCGGAACCAAGGTCACCGCGCCTTTGCTTGACGTGGCAGCCATGTTGCGTGTGATCTCGATCAACTTTGCTGGCAGTGGGATCAACGCGGAGTTTCCCGCAGCATCGGCGGTTGCGCTGTCAAGGTCTTGCCGTGTTCCAGCAGAAAGCGTCATGGTCGCCGTGGTGTTCATCGAGTCCGGGCGGACCTTGACGATTGCACGCTGGGCATCGTTGAGCCAACGCACAAGCTCTTTGACAGGCCAGCGGATGGATGTTTGATCTTGCAGAAGGTCCGTGGCGCGATGGATGACGGATTGGGCGGTAATGGTCATAAGTGACTCCTGAAATTCCTTCAAGAATCACCGAGATTTTTTCGGAGTCAACGTCTCCGGACCCTTACATGAAGCTGGGTATTGCTCGTTCAGTAACGGCAATGCGCCCGCGTGCAAGCCGTGACGACTCTGCGCGGATGCTGTCACGGAACATAGTCTCAAACTCTAGGCTTGGACTGGAAAATGGCTGATTCGGAACACGCATGATGCTGGCAATAGCACCGTATGAGATGGCTTCAGCATGCTCATCCAATGCTGATTCCATGCTGGTTGCATTGCGTGTTGGAATCAGTGCAGCACGCACCACAACCGGGACACCAGCGACTTGCAGCGGGTAAATTCGCAGCGTGCTCATGTCCTCTGAAAAGCAAAACGTCTTGCCATCGTCGGCTTGCGCCTGCCTGATGCCTGTTTCAGCGTCCAGCAGCGGCCACACCACGCTGTTCACCTCAACCATGTCAAAGTCGATGATACTGGCGTTGTCACTGGAAGCATCGATATCTACCAAGACCGTTCCATCTGTCAAAACCGGATCAAGCCGCTTGGCCCAGCACTTTGTTTCTGTGCAGAACCTGATGGCTGCACGCCTGACATGCGCTTCCATGACCGGGTTTGGGCACCCAATCACATAGGGCAGTACATAGGGGCCGAAATCAGACCACAGCATAGTCATTCATCGCGGCGTAGCTTTGCGCGTAGCTTATCTGCTTGCGCAATTTGTCGTCGTCCATGCCGATCATGGTTGAGTTGGCTATGCCATGGCGTCTGCCAAGCTCTCGCAAGGCATCGCCGTGGACTCTTTGAGCGTTGTTGCGCTCGTGCGGCTGGTAATCACGCAGCGTTTTGGCGGTGTCAGACACCTCTGTCACATCTGCAAGTGGTAGCCTGCCGCGCTTGGCCATTACTTGCTCACGCAGGTCAGGGCCACGGTCAGCTTCTTGGCTGCTGTCGGCGCAGCACCCAGGAACTTGACGCCAAAGCCGGTTGCCGACTCAGCAGGCACAAACGCACCAGGGTTTTTTGTCATGCCGCCGACCATGCCAGCGGTTGCCACTGTGGCAGCGGCGTGGAACTCGTTGCCGATTGTTCGGGCAGCATCGTTTTTGCCGTAGACGCCGGACAACACACCAACATCGACAGTGCAGCCTACTCCAAGCCCATCGCTTGAAACAGCAACATCGGTCACCCGGCAGCCATGCGGGATAGCGCCCATCTCGGTGATGTCGTTGACCAGCACTCCGGCTGGAATCACATAATCCACCAGTACGACGGTGGGTTGGCTTGCGGTGATAGCGCCACGAACGGCGCCGGTAGCGGCTTGGGTAGATTGGCGAAATGCCATGATGTTTCTCCTTGAGTTAGGTTATCCCCCAGACCGAAGTCCGGGGGATTGGATTAGATGATGCCGCCAGGTGCAGCGGTGAACGCTGTGTCGATGGCGATCATGCCGTGGGCCATATCCTTGTAATGCACGCGAGTTGCATCAAAGATGGCTTTCAGGTGGATCACACGCTCGTGGCCACGGTCGTCGCTGTCTTCTTCCAGTTCGACGCTCAAGCCGTCTTTCAGACCCTTCTTGCCCTGGGCGAAAGCCGCAGCACCAGCGCCCATCACAAATGTCCGGGCCGCTGTGATGCTGGCGCCTGCGCCATAGCCTTCAAGGTACGTACCGCATGGTGTTTCATCGACGACCATGCCGTCGTACATGCCGCCACCCTCGACGAACGGGCCAGCTTTTGGCCCCAGGTTGCGCACCAAGGCGTTCTGCCACGACACCCAACCGGCATCGCCGACATCGTTGCGCAGGTCAGCCATGACTTCAGGCGGCAGACACGCGACGTATGCGGCCTTGCCGCCGACATTGGCTTTCTCGATCTTGCTGGCACCGTTGATGCCACCAAACATTTTCGTAAGCTTGTTGCGGGCGGCGCTGTTGATGGTATACAGCGTCATGAGCGAAGTTGTCAAAAGCGTTGCCTTTGTCAGCTCGCCTTTTGCGCCTGTCATAAGGTGCGTTGCATCAATCGGCAGCAAAGGCATCTCGATTGCCTTGAACGCGCCATCGGTGCCTTTGACGTTTGTCATGCAGGAACCGACGCCGACTTCACCGGCAATGTGGCAGTGAATGAACTGCTCCATGTACTCAGCCAGCCAGTCGGCCAGCACTTCACGGCCAATCGCGCCAAGGGCTTGCCCGGTGCGTTGCTCGTCCATGATGGAGCCGACATTCACGCCCTCGCGGATCAAACCAATTTTGATCTTGGTGTCGAACTGCGTGATGCGCTTTTCCGTGCCTTCGAGCCGTTCAGAGCCGACACGTGGCGCACCTTGCAGCTTTGCGGTGATCAGCGTTGTGATCTCGTCGCCCTGGCCTTTTGCCAGTTCGGTTCGTTTGACGATGACGGCTTTGGTGCCCTCACCGCCCATCATGCGCGAGAAATATTGCCTCTCAGCGCCTTCTTTTCCTACTTGATAGGACCATGCTTTTCGTGCGCCAGGGTCGGTAGGCAGAACAGGGGTAGTTGACGTTGCCATTTAGACCTCCTTGTGGTGTTGTGGCATTGCTCACTCTTGCGAGCCTATTGCGAAACCTGCGCAACTCAGTCCAAACCAATCTTTACAACCTGTGGCGCTACTACATGTAGGCGCGCCACCTGCCCAGCCTTGGCTTCTAAAGTAATTCTGATGCACATTTTTTCGGTGTCAACGTCGGGCGATTTGTCAAGCGTCAGCACAATGGATTTCCCACTGCGCAGATTGACAGCCATGCCCTTTGGCACCACCGAATTTGTCATGTTCAGCTTTTCAGCAAGCGCTGCAGCTCGCCCTTCGGTAGTACGTCAAAGGCATGCTCCAGCTCGTCACCCGAGAGTTCTGCCAGAGTACGCTCGACCGTCTTGGCGCCACTGCTGGCCGCTGTAGGTAGTCCGGCCAGCGTTTGCGGCGCTTGCGGAACTGGGCGGTCTGGACGCTCTGCTTTGTCTGGTGCTTTACGCATCACGCCACGCAGCGCCAACACCACCGTGTGTGCTTGACTCAGCAACTCGGTGAATTCCTTACCGGCGTTGTCCGGGTCTTGTCCAACCGCTTGCAGTGCCATGTCGAATTGCCGTTGCGCCTTGGCGTCTGCGGCGTAGTCAACTTCCGTCTTGGTATTGGCAATCAGCTTTTGAATCTCTCGTTGCTGAAACGCGGCCTGGGTCTGTACGTTGGCTTCTTGCAGCGTCTCGGCGCGGATACGCTGGGCGGTCAAATCCTCCAGGGCGTCGCTCAACCGAGATTCTTCTGCGGAGAAGGCTTCCGCGTCAAGCTCGCCTTCCATCAGCTTTTGCATCAGTGCAGCCTTTTCGCCCACCAATGCGGCCCGCTGGGCTTTGTAGTCAGCGGGAATGCTGGTCTGAAATGTTGTCGGCGGCTGGTTGACGGGCTCGGCTTTGGGCGCTTCTGCAGCGGGCTGGTCTTCTGGTTCAGCGGGTTCAGCGGGCGCGGCAGCTTCTGGCGTCGGCTCTGCGGGTGCTGGCTCGGCTGGCGTTCCAGCAGGCACTGGCTCAGTCGCTGCTGGCTTGTCCGCAAACGGGTCTTCGCCGCGCGCCTCTGCTGCTGCGATGTCGGCGGCTACTTGGTCTTCTGGGTCAATTTTCATGGTGATCACACTCCTGCGTGGTTAAAAAATGGTTACATCAATCCGGGCTGAACACCATCAGCCATTGGGGTTTCAATTCCGGTCATGCCACCGTCCATCTGCTGCACGGGTGGAACATGTTCCATTGACACGGCTTGTTGTGGCATCGCGGCGGGGTTAATCACGCCGACCCCGCCCATGTCCTTGAAGCCAGCAGACTTCATCAGCTCGTCGGCGACCGTTGTAATGCTTGGGGACATCACCAATACTTGTGCACCCTGAGCGGCCATATACAAGCCTTCAAGCTTCTTGGTCACTGTTTCAGCGTCCAGCTTCTCGCTCTTGGCTTGCGACTCTCGCACCTGGGCCAGCAGCATATCCATCTGTGCTTTTGATTGCGCTTGCTGCATCTGTTGCTGCTGCTGCATTGCGGCCTGCTGTTGTGGGTCAACCTCGGCGTCCTCATCCTGTTGGCCTGTGACAGAGCGGATGCGCTTGAGCACCTTGTCTTTCAGCGGAAGGTTCGGGTTCATCTCGAATACCACGTCCAGCAGCGCTACCACGACTTCCGGCGACGGCCCGGCCAGTTGACCAAGAACACCCATCAGTGAATCAAACGCGGCCATGCTGTTAGACTGCTTCCACTGCTGTTCACCAACAATAAATTCAGCTTTCGGCCCGCCAACATCATTGATAAAGCGTTGGCCGTCCCACTGATTAACCTGCTTGAACTTACGGTTCCCGCTGGCACCAGAAACCGGAACGGCCCGCTCGTCCAGCATGTACTGCTCTACCAGAGAAAGCGTCAGCACGCCTTCGAGCCAGCGCGCGCGCAGCAGGCTGTCGAAAATCTCGGTTGTCAGCAGAGAGCCCT
This sequence comes from Candidatus Moraniibacteriota bacterium, assembly GCA_028688415.1. Classification (NCBI taxonomy): domain Bacteria; phylum Candidatus Moraniibacteriota; species Candidatus Moraniibacteriota bacterium. The sequence continues at coordinate 1,853 of JAQTYF010000005.1, read as the reverse complement.
GATCCGCCTTGGCCATGATGGCTTTGCCGCTGGCCGTCTGCGATGTCTGTTCACGGTTCTCCGGCGTTATACCTGACAGGCGGTTCATGCTGTCCATGTCCAGTTGCGCCATCTGCATCAGTTGCTGCACATCGCCGTTGTGCTTGGCTTCGCGGACACGGTTGCCAGCCAATGCGCCATCGGCGAACACCGCAATACCGTTCGGGTCTTTCAGTTCGCGCTCGATCTGCCACAGCGTCATCGCGGTGTTGTCCACCGCCGATTTCTCAATATGCAGTTGGTTTGAGTGCGCCAGATGGTGCGTACGCATGATGCGAGCGTTCAGACTGTCCTGAATGTCAACCAGATCGCGCACCGGGCTGTAAGGCAGGCCGGTTTCAAGGCTGCGATAGCACCAGATCGGTACAAACGGGAATCTGCCATGGGCAAACGGCGACTCGGACTCAACCAGGATGTCTTCGCTGGTCAGGATCGTGCAATGGATCGACCAGCTTACCGGGTCCACAATGCCACCAAAATGTTTGTCCTTGCGTTTGACCGGCTCGCGCGTCCAGGCTTCCAGCAGCATCACCCGGTCGCGGGTTGAAAACAGGTCGCTGCCTGCAAAAACATCAGCAGCGCCTTCGCTTGTCGCCACTGCATCACCGACGATCATGTTCGATGCACCACTCCACATGCCCAACATGCGTTCACCGCTGCCACGTTGCGCGACATGCTCAAGCTCTAGTTTCTTTTTTGGGAAAATGGCAATAGCCACGTCCAAATCAACGACTTTTGATCGGAACAGGAACCGTGCATCATCGCCGTCACGAGACAAGGCGCGGCTGTCGTGCAGCATATTGCGCCAGTCCTCGGCCATTGCTACGACCTTGGAACCTTGTTCATCTTGTCGTGGTGCAATTTCGAGCCATCCCAGCCCGGTCACAAACGCTTGGTCACTCGCCAAACTGCGTTCATGGCCCGTCTGATTGGTGTAATCCAGCCACTTGAGCACTTCTTGCTTTGCTGCAGCAGACTCGCGCGCCTCAGGGCTGTCAATCCGTGGCGCGACTGTGAAATCAACCCGGCCACGTCGTTCGGTGCCTTTGAGCCAGTCGATGATGGGCTTGACGCCGTTGTAGCTGACTGCCGACTGACCGCGTGCGGCCAACATGGATTTCTGTGCGGATGTGAACTGATCGTTTTCGTAGTAGCGCGTCCACTTGATCCGCTCACGCCTGTTGTCGTCTTGGCGCAGCAATTCTTCCAGGTACATGTCCTTGAGCCGTTGATGCCGTCCTGTCTTTGTCTTGTCGTCGGTCATCATAGGGCCACCTCCAGTGTTTTCCCGTCACGAACTGCGGTGACTTCCATCGTTGTTCTGTCGCCGCCAACCAAGCGCCTGCGCACCTTGGGCGGGGCTGCTGGCATTCGCACCATGTCGATCATGGCGTTCAGCAGCGCGTCTATATAGTGATGGGTTGCTGTGCGGTCGTCCGGCCCGTAGCCCATGAGCTGTACCGACTGTCCAGCATCCCAGATCAAATCGCGTGTCGGTCGGCCTGTTGGCTTTCCATCGACGTCAAATTCAAGCAAAAATGGCCGGTCTTTTTCTCGGTAACAGCGCGGGTGCCAGTTGCCCTGTGTGGCATCACTGAGCTGGATCAGCCGTCCTTCGCGCGGTCGGCCGATCACAACCACGCGCTGCGCTGTGCGCGAGCCTGGCAGCACAGCCCATTCCAGGCTGACCAGCAAATCACCCAGGCGACGGGTCTTCCACGCATCGTGGCCACCCCACTCGATCAGCTTTTGGCCTGATGCGTTGACGGATTCGGTTGTTCTCATCTCCAGCTCTCCCTTGTGCGGTTGGCAAA
>JAQTYF010000004.1 GCA_028688415.1 Candidatus Moraniibacteriota bacterium | reverse complement strand
GAGACATCTGCCAGAAGAGGTATGCGAAGACAGGCACTGCGAGGAGTGCGAGAGTGAGGAGGAGGGTTTTGGGAGAGAGATGAAACATGGGGAATAATTTTCAATTTCTAATTTCTAATTTTCAAACAATTTCTAATGACTTATGAATAAAACATATTCAGAAAATGTACGGACAGTAGAAAATACCTAATATCTAATACTTACTACAAAAGCACAAAACACAGTGCACAAAGACCAAACAGAACACAAATTACAGAATACAAACTAATTCAATTTTTTGCATACAGATAAAACACAAATTACGGGACACAAAACAATTGATTGTTACTTCATCATATCATAAAAATATTTTTCTTTCTCATCTCTGACTGTTCAATCGCGATTGAAAAATTTACCGACTAGCGTTGTAGAGAGTGGTGACTTCCGAAGCGGAGAGGGCGCGGTCGTAAACACGGGCTTCGTCTATATTTGCCGGAAGTGTTGCACGCGCAGTGCATCCACCAAGATAAACATCCGAGCCATAAGTGCCGTACGATATTCCAAGACCGGCGGTGCCTGATGTGCTAGATACCATATTTCCATCAAAATACAAATTGAGTAGCCCAGAGGGTGCATCGTAGGTCGCAAAGATATGATGCCAACTGTTCTTAGGATAGGGATGAATATTGTGGAACGCTGTTAATGTTTGGGAACCATTTCCTACAAACGCGTAAACTCCGAAATTACTTGAGTATGCTCCCGCGTCCTTGATACATAGATGGATGTTTTGCACAACCGAACTCGAACCGCAATAACCCATAAAACAACTTGTGTCGACACCAGAACTCGTATTATCGACCCATGCCCCATAGGAAGCTGATGCGGGAGTAGGAGCACTATTTATCAAAACGTATTTACTACTATTAATCGAAAGTGCTTGTCCGATTTTGCCGATAGTGGGGGTTGGGCCATTGGTAAGGGTGCCATTGTTGCCGGCGCCAGAGCGATCATAAGCGGTGGTGCCATTCATATCCTGTCCATTGAATGACCAGTAGCCTTTCAGACTTGTATCTGTTCCAGTCGGAGCAGTGAGACGATAGAGCTCTGAGACTTCATCGGCTGAGAGGGTGCGATTGTAGACACGGACTTCATCGATACTCCCATCAAAAAATCCGATCCCAGCATTACTCCCAATATAAAAATTGCCATCACCATTAACGAAACCACCGGGTACGGTATCTGTCCCTGAAATATTCATTGCGCCATTGATATACATCACATAATCAGGTTTGTTAAACGTTACCACGATGTGATACCACTGATCCGTGACCATCGCACCAGTGCCCAAATGCATAGACGCACCACTACCAGGCCTCCAAAAAGGTGCTATAACACTATTGTTATGAGAAATTCCAAAATAATAGTAATCGTTTGATGTCCCCAATTTTGTTATCACTACGGTGTTTGTCCCATTGGTCGGAATAGAGTTTAATTTTACCCATGCAGAAAGGGTATAAGGGCCATTCGTAAATTTAAGCGAAGTATTGTTTCCAGCGTTGATATACTGATTACTTGCCGCAGCAAAATTCAGTCCACCGCCGATTTGTCCAGTCGTCCAGGTCGGGCCGTTGGTCAGTGTGCCAGTGTTCCCATTCGTACTGCTATCTGTCGCGCTCGTGCCAGTATTGTCATCCATCTTCCAATAACCTGCGAGGCCGGAGTCGAGTCGACCCGTGCCTTGGGATTGAGAAATACTGCTATTTACCTTGTCACTTTGTCCGAGGTCATAGAGATTTGCAATTTCTGTGACAGAGAGGGCACGGTTGTAGACACGGACGTCATCGATAAGAGCATTGGTATTTCTATCAGGATTACTATCACTTCCTACATGAAACAGATACGAACTAGAGACTGATCCAGAAACCGTAGTAGTTGAGTTCAACACGCCATCAACAAAAAGGTAGATATCATTTCCAGATCGCAGGCCTACGTAATGATGCCACTGGTTATCAGAAACCGTGGAATGAGAAGCGGTTACGATGAAACAAGTTGTACCATTTCCTATACCAAACTGCATCCTATTGGAACTATCGTAGGCAAGTGCGTACCCTAAACACCCTGCAGTATCATTACTTCTCTTACTCAACGCAAAATTACCAGCGCTACCCTGACTGACATACCCATTTCCTTTCAGCCAGAGTCCGACCGAGAAATCACCAGAACCGAAATCCAAAGCACCCGAAACTGGATCACCTACTGCGACGTAAGCATTTGTATCCACTCCTCCTGGCCAGAAACTGAGGGCTTGGCCGATTTTTCCTGGAACAGGACTGGTGGTTTGGCTCATATTGGTGAGCGTGCCGGTGTTGCCACTTCCAGAGGTATCAGCGATGGTACCGGCAGCAGAGGACGTCCAGGCAGTATCCTTGCCATCGAACGACCATTGCCCTACCAAGCCATTTGTAAGCGAAGTATTCTGCGAAGCATTTATTGTTGTTCCACTCACGCCAGATTTATTCAATGTCACCGCCGCACGTGTCTGGAAATACCAATACGCTCCGGTCATACCGAAAAGAATGAGGAGAATGATGATCCACTGCCACGTTCTACTTTTGGTTATATCGTATTGAGAAGCCATAATAATATCTAATACCGACTGAATACCAAATACCAAATACCTAATATCTAATTCCTAATACCTAATGAATGATTGAATACCGATTTAATACCTAATATCTAATTTCTAATACCTAATGAATAACTGAATACATAATTTCTAATTTTCAATTTTCAATTTTCAAACAATTCTCAATAATCTAATTTTTCAATGTTTCTATTTATTTCATTCATTTTGATATTTTCTTATTTGAGGATTGATTTGATATTGGGTATTCCCCATTCTTATGGAACGATATTCCCCTTCTGCTCTATGAGGAGCCAGTCGACTTTGGTCGGAGCGGTTACAGGTGTCGAGAGACGAATCTGGAATCCGACGAAATCATTTTGCGCATCTTTGGTCTTCTCGACCCAGCTGAATCCACTCGGGTTATTCTTCCATGTCGTGAAGATACGAGAACCGTTCACCATCGGGATCATAGCTCGAGTCATCACCGATACAGACGTGCCATCACGAGCAAGTACGAGAGTATCTGTCATCGGTAATCCTGTATAGTCATCATTTCCATCACTGTTCGCATCGAGAGCGACAGGTAGTACCTCGGCCGTACCGATGGTCGGTGCGAGAGGATCGGACACTTCGATCGTCAATCCTCCTGTTTCGAGAAGTACGGCTTTCAATTTTCCACCGAGAAGCACGCGATTGCCAGCGGCATCGACAGTGAGGTCAATATCTCCTGTAGCATTTTTAGCAATGACACTGTTCAGGTCAAAAGCCGTGTAGAAATCAGTGAGTGACTGCATCTGTGTTTCGAGAAGAGTGATGCGTGCGGTCTCCATATTCACGTCGAGACGCAACTGATCCGTGAGTGTATCGAGTGCCGTGAGACGGACATCATGATCAGTCAATCGCGTATCGTCGTTGGCAAAATACGTATCATACTGTGTGTTACGGAGAGTGAGTGCATCGAGTTTCGATCCTATGACAACGAGTTGTGTGTCGACCGATGCCTGGAGTTCATTGAGAGTCGTCACATTCTGATCTGTTCTCAGGTTGATAGACACAATCTGCGTCTGTTGTTCTTGGACAGCCTGAGCAATGATCGGGACGAGTCCGATGGTGTTCAATTCTTTGTATCCATTCTCATCGGTGATGACGAGACGAGGGAGGACAGACTCTACTTCTTGAGCAATAAATCCGAAATTCTTGGTCTCGCTGTCATTCTGATATTTCCAGTTGTATTCTACTGGACGAAGTGCCATCACTGCTGAGAGACTATCGGTCATACTCACGATATTTTTCTTCAATCGTTCGTCCGAAGAACAAGTGATCGTACCGTCAGTAGCGAGTGTACATCCTGTATTGTTCGCACTGTTGAACCGTGCGATAGCTCCTGTACCAGTCGCGAGTACATCGAGAGCATAGGCTGGTGTCGCGGTACCGATACCGACGTTGCCATTCATAAACACGGCAGAATATTCTGTCCCCGCCCCTGTACCGGCATCCACATAGAGACCCGTAGTTGTTCCTGCGTTGGATTCGGTATTGATATACATACCATAGACCGTATCGGCATTGGTCGCCCCTGCCACTCCGGTATCGATGTAACTTCCGTAAGCCGTGCTCGTCCCTACTCCGGCGTCATCAGTAGTGAGAAGCGTGTAATTGCCATAACTGTTGATCGTACCTCCAGTTGCGCCGGTTCTCGTGAGTGAATTGTAATTGCCATAAGTCGTATCCGTACCCGTGGTGACGATACCTGTATCGGTCAATGTACTACGTAGTGCATACTGTGTCGCACCCGTCGTACTTGTCGAAGCAAGCGTCACATCGAGTTTCGCGAGAGGAGTCATACCGACACCGACGAGTCCTGTCGATGTGATGTTGAGCAATGCATTACTATCCTGTACCGTCATACCAGAACCGATCAAGAAATTCGTACTCGTCGCATCACGACCAACGAAATAGTCACTTGATGAACCATCAAACTGTATAGAGAGGTCAGTCGCAGAACCATTACCGATCACGATCGCGCCTTCGGAAGAGCTCGATGATACGATGCTCAACTCTCCAGTACTCGAGGTGGAAAGTGTCGAATAATTGCTCACGTCATACGCGAGACGGATGGCATTGGATGTCCCATAGACTTCCAGTTGAACATTCGGAGTCGCTGTGCCGATACCGACACGATGATTCAGTCCATCCACTGAGAATGTCGTACTGTCGACAGAAAAACCATTCACTCCTCCAGAAAGAGCAAAATTCGTATCATTGGCAAGTGTCCACGTGGAAGCATTCACCGTTACAGTGTCAGCTGACGCATCACCGATAGTGAGATTGTCAGCGATAGAGAATCCCGCACCAGCGCCTGTCGCATCGAAGGTCACGACACCTGTTGCAGAGACTGATTGGGTGAAATAGTTCGAAGCATCATACGCGACACGGAGTTGTGGAGCGGTCGTTGAGCGCACTTCGAGAGCATTGGTAGCTCCTGTCGTCCCTGCACCGATACCGACATTACCCGCAAAATAGTTGTGATCATCGGCACCCGCTTGGTAGACACCGTATCCGGTTGTCGCGGCGATGTCCTCGAGATAGAGTCCATAGCCATTGGACACTGTGCCACTCGCACTCGCTCCACCATAGAGCGCATATCCGTTCGTAATACTCCCGCTATTCGCATCGACTTTTCCGTACATTCCATACGCATTCGTTATGGTATTGCCCGTACTTGAAGAAGCGATATTGTATGCCCCGTATAAGAGAGCTCCTGTAGTACCAGATGCTTCACTCCTGCTTCCATAGTTCGTATCCGCTCCCGTCGCTGTCACGTACGAACCGTAGAGGGTGCTCGCACCACCCGTACTCCCTGTCGCTGTTACATACGAACCATAACTATCGATCGTTCCTCCTGTCGCACCTGTCCGTGTGAACGATGTGTAATTACCATACGTGATATCCTGACCCGTTGTCACGACACCCGTATCTGCAAATGTTGTCCGAAGTCCGTATTCACTCCCAGCAGTTGTCGAGGTAGAAGTAGAAGCAACATCGAGCTTAGCTTCTGGGACAGCTATACCGACACCGAGCATATTGGTCGTGTTGTTGAAAAAGAGGCTCGCATTATCCTGCTCGAGAATACCACTCGTACCCGCAAAGAGGAGTGATCCGGCAGTCGGAGCATAGAACGTCGGAGCACCAGCACCGCCTGAGATGAGTGCTCGTCCAGCAGTACCGACGGCTGAGAAAGCGTAAGCAGAACCATCCGAATAGGCGATACTTCCTGCTCCACCGACAGTCGAAGCTCCTGTTCCTCCTGTAGCGACTGAGATAGAAGTCATCGTACTGAGCACTCCACCAGCATCATTAGTTACGATACCAGCGACACTGAGGCCTGAGAGCGTGATCGTTCCCGAGCTCGTGATACCCGTAGCGGCAGCAATCGCTCCGGCAGAATTGACCTGGAAGAGATCCCCGTTACCAACAGAAAGCATCGAAGCAGGAGTGGCATCACCGATACCGACAAAACCATGTGTAGAAGCGAGAAGGATATTGCCTGCGAGACCGGATCCTCCACCTACACCACCGAGAAGTGTAATGTCAGAACCATTCACGTTTGTCGTTCCACCATTACCGGCGGTAAGACTGATAGCACCACCAGTACCTGCCCCATTTCCATTTCCTGTTATGAGAGAAATTGATCCAGCGCTTGGCACTACACCGTTCCCATTAGCGGTACTCAAAGCTATTCTTCCCATAGTAATAGACCCTGATGGATTGAGAACAATCTGAGATGCTCCATATGTTCCATATGTCCCTCCCTTGAGCGTCACCGAGCCACCACCAGTTGTGTGTGGTCCATCTCCTCCCGCAATAAGTATATTCCCCGCTATACCACTCGTGCTCCCGCCTGCACCACTCGTAATACTGATAGCTCCACCATTACCCGTTGCTCCACCCGTCCCTCCGACATACGTGAATGCTCCACCGCTACCACTGCCATTTCCATTTCCTCCTGTGAATGAAAATCCTCCACCAATACCATTAGCACCAGTTGAAGAACCGCCTACTGCGGTAATGGCATTGACCAGTGTTCCTGAGACACTCGGCTGAGCAAGAGTAAGGAAGGCGGTAGGTGTCGCTGTCCCGATACCGATGTTGCCAGTAGAAGTGGCTGTTATGAAAGCATTTCCCGATTGGACAATGGATCCTCCGCCTATCATAAAGCTCCCCGTGGTATAGTCCGAACCAACAAAATAGGTGTTGAGAGAAGCGAACTGTGCTGAAGCATCCTGAGAAGCAGCGCCTGTACCGATGACAACAGCGGCCTCGGTGGTATTGGTACTTGCGAGAGAGAGATCGCCATTCGCAAGGGTAGAAATAGTATTAGCATTTGTTCCGTCATACGAAAGTCTGAGAGCATTGGAAGCCCCGTAGATATCGAGCATCGATGCTGGTGTCGCGGTCCCTAGTCCGAGTCTATTGTTTGTATCATCCCAGAAGAAGTTGGCATTGTCCTGTGCAAGGGCTCCAGATGTGGTAGCAAAGAGTACGCTTCCGAGAGTCGGAGCAAAGAAAGTCGGAGCTCCTGTTCCTCCTGAGATGAGAGCTTGTCCAGCGGTACCAACCAATGAGAAATCATAGGCTGTTCCTGTAGAATAGGCTATCGATCCTGCACTGCCTATGGTAGTCGCATTCGTTCCACCATTGGCGACAGGGATAGATGCCACTGTTCCGAGGACTCCTCCTGCGGTATTAGTCACGATGCCAGCCGTACTGAGTCCAGAAAGCGTAATGGTTCCTGAACTCGTGATACCTGTCGCTGCTACGATCGCACCGGCAGAATTGACCTGAAAGAGATCCCCGTTTCCGACGGTGAACATCGAAGCTGGAGTGACATCACCAATACCGACATTGCCATTTCCCAATACTGAAAATCTTGTTCCTCCAGTGAGAGTATATGCAATGCCTGAGTTAGCACCAGCGAAAGCATCTGTAGTCATAGAAGTATCAGATGCAATAGCTGAAATAGTTTTTGTTTCTCCATTGATAGTAATGGTATCACCTATCTTAAACGTATTGAGGAATTGTGTACCGACACCTGTGACAATTGTTCCTCCTGCCCCATTGGAAACTGTTCCTATTCCTGCTGTGCCTTGGGCGACTTGGAAATTAGCAGTAGGTGTCGCCGTCCCGAGTCCGAGTCGATTGTTCGTATCATCCCAGAAGAAGTTGGCATTATCTTCCGCGAGAATGCCTCCTGCTCCTGCAAAGAATATCGAACCAGCCGTCGCAGATCCGATCGTATCTCCGATAGACGAAATACCACACGCACCCCACGTAGGGACTCCGGTCGCTCCTGATTTGAGACACTGTCCCGATGTGCCGACAGCTGAGAAATCATAGGCTGTTCCTGTAGAATAGGCTATCGATCCTGCACTGCCTATGGTAGTTGCATTTGTCCCGCCTCTGCTTATCCCGAGCTGTCCAGTCCATCCAAGGGTGAGAGCATTACTCGCTATCGATCCGGTGATGTTGGTATCGTTGACCACCGATGTTGGTGCTGTGGTTGCAAGAGTGATACTCCCAGAAGCATTGGTCACCGTGATACCTGTTCCCTGGGTAAGTGTTGCGAGAGCATAGCCGGTACCTGTACCGATGAGGAGAGTTCCATTCCCTGCAGTAGCTCCAGAAACTCCTGTTCCTCCACGAGAGACGTTGACAAATTGTTCGGATCCGAGAGTACTTGTGCCTGTCCAGTAAGTGTTGTAGTTGGCTGTTCCTGTTCCAGTCACACCTCCGACACCAGAGACAGAAGCACAATACCAAACAGACGTTGTGTCGTTCCATGAGAGGACATCGTTTGCAGCACAGCCTTGGATCAGAGCGAGAGCATCACTTCCTACTCCTTGGAATTCCAGACCAGAGTTACTTGATGTTGATCCGACTCCATCGGCTGTTGTGAGGAGGTTGACAGAGAGTGTTGGTGTACCACCTTCGGAGGCTGATGATCCTGTGATACCGTTTCCATTGGTGATGGTAGCGACGTAGTTTCCGGTCGTGTCGGTAGTGAGAGCAACTTTGTCGGCACCGATGGTAGCGACACCGGCATTGGTAATGGTGACATCGCCTGACATACCGACAAATGTTGGGACACCTGTCAGATTGGCGACGAGGAATTGAGCATCGGTACCAGCCGTCGTGACTTGGACTGCGCCTGTACCATTGCCATAGAGGAGACCATTGGACGTCAGTGATCCGACTCCTGTTCCACCACGACTCACTGCGAGCTGTCCAGTCCATCCAAGGGTGAGAGCATTACTCGCTATCGATCCGGTGATGTTGGTATCGTTGACCACCGATGTTGGTGCTGTGGTTGCAAGAGTGATACTCCCAGAAGCATTGGTCACCGTGATACCTGTTCCCTGGGTAAGTGTTGCGAGAGCATAGCCGGTACCTGTACCGATGAGGAGAGTTCCATTCCCTGCAGTAGCTCCAGAAACTCCTGTTCCTCCACGAGAGACGTTGACAAATTGTTCGGATCCGAGAGTACTTGTGCCTGTCCAGTAAGTGTTGTAGTTGGCTGTTCCTGTTCCAGTCACACCTCCGACACCAGAGACAGAAGCACAATACCAAACAGACGTTGTGTCGTTCCATGAGAGGACATCGTTTGCAGCACAGCCTTGGATCAGAGCGAGAGCATCACTTCCTACTCCTTGGAATTCCAGACCAGAGTTACTTGATGTTGATCCGACTCCATCGGCTGTTGTGAGGAGGTTGACAGAGAGTGTTGGTGTACCACCTTCGGAGGCTGATGATCCTGTGATACCGTTTCCATTGGTGATGGTAGCGACGTAGTTTCCGGTCGTGTCGGTAGTGAGAGCAACCGCATTGGCAGAGATAGTCGTGACATATGATCCAGCAGTGTTGGTGATATCTCCGGAAAGCGCTCCAAAACGTGCCTCTGCAAGTGTCCCTGTGACATGCGTTCCAGAAAGATCGACGGCATTGGCGGTAATT
>JAQTYF010000003.1 GCA_028688415.1 Candidatus Moraniibacteriota bacterium | reverse complement strand
CGGCTGTTGTGAGGAGGTTGACAGAGAGTGTTGGTGTACCACCTTCGGAGGCTGATGATCCTGTGATACCGTTTCCATTGGTGATGGTAGCGACGTAGTTTCCGGTCGTGTCGGTAGTGAGAGCAACGGCATCGGCAGAGATGGTGAGGGCTCCAGTATTGGCGATGGTTGCATCACCACCCATCGAAACAAATGTCGGGACACCTGTCAGATTGGCGACGAGGAATTGAGCATCAGTACCAGCCGTTGTGACTTGGACTGCGCCTGTACCATTGCCATAGAGGAGACCATTGGACGTCAATGATCCAACTCCTGTTCCACCACGACTCACTGCGAGCTGTCCAGTCCATCCAAGGGTGAGTGCATTACTCGCTATCGATCCGGTGATGTTGGTATCATTGACCACCGATGTCGATGCTGTGGTTGCAAGAGTGATACTCCCAGAAGCATTGGTCACCGTGATACCTGTTCCTTGGGTAAGTGTTGCGAGAGCATAGCCGGTACCTGTACCGATGAGGAGAGTTCCATTCCCTGCAGTAGCTCCAGAAACTCCTGTTCCACCACGAGAGACGTTGACAAATTGTTCGGATCCGAGAGTACTTGTGCCTGTCCAGTAAACATTGTAATCAGAGATACCTACTCCAGCGAGACCTCCAGCAAAAGTACTGCATTCCCAAACATTGGTCGTATCATTCCATGCGATACCTTGACCAGAGAGACAACCCTGAAGCAAAGAAAGCTGGTCTGATGCACCTCCCGCAAATTCCAATCCTGAATGCGATGAGGTAGCACCCGTACCATCAGCAGTGGTCAAAAGATCGATAGAAAGTGTCGGGGTTGCTCCTTCGGAAGAAGCAGAACCAAGAATACCATCACCACCTGATATGGTCGCGACATAATTTCCGATGGTATCAGAACCAAGATTGATGAGGTTCGTAAACGTCTGCGTTCCAGCAAAGACAATATCACCGAGCATCGTCCCTCCGGCAAGTGGGAGATATGATCCGACGGTACTCGAAGCAATGTTTCCGAAAGATGATCCGTTGTTCGAGAATTGCCATGTCTGTGTCGTTGCATTGAAACGGATGGCTGGAGTATTCGAAGCTTCTGAAACATTCAAAGAAAAATCAGTCGAAGCAGTTGATTTCCCTTTTCCAAGAGTGAAGATTTCGGAAGTAGTGCTGACATCCGTATTTTGTGCATGTGAATTGGTATCCGCTTTGAGACGAGCATCGTTTCCGAGTACCAGTTGATTCTTGCCTTTTCCTGTCGGAAGAGATTTGATATCCATTTTTCCATTGTCACCCAAGACAGGAATATTTCCAGGAAGCGTCCCGAGTGTTCTTCCTTGGAGGAACTGAGCATTGAGTGCGCTCGGTACAGAACTCAGTTTTTTTCGTGGCACCATTTCAGAATCAGTGCCGATACGGATGCCGATGTAATAACTCCCGTCCTGGAAATTGAGTGTACTCGGAAATGGTACTACTGATCCGAGGAACGCTTTGAGCAAGCCACTCTTGATCGTCACTGTTTGTGTTTCTGACCAGATACGTGATCCAGCATCAGTATCGGAAGGATAGAGATCGATAGTTTCACGATCGACACGATACAACGCAAACCGTACTTCGTAGGTACCGTTGTTGATAACACGATTTTCGTTATTGAAAAGCGATGCAGAAAGACCGATTTGTGAAATAGGTGATGTCGTAGAAACAGCAAAAACGGGTTGGACATGTGACCACCCTGCTACGATCATCCCCATCGCGAGAGCGAAAATAAGAGAAGTAAGTACTGTTTTTCGTTGTTTATTTTTTATGAAAAACGGCATGTAATTTCATCTGGAATGACAAGGAAATTATAGCATACTTTTTGATTGTCAAGAAGTGTATAAGTCAAGACCTTTCTTATCGTGTGTAAAGCCAAAAAAAACAATGGATAAAAAAGAAAAAAGAACAAAAAATTCTCTCAAAAATACTTCTCATTTTTCTTCCTTTTTTTACATCAAAAAAACACGCTCGGTATATCCAAACGTGTTTCTGAAAATCTCTGAAAAAATAATTTTTCTATTCCTCCAGACGACGGAGCAAACCATCCAAATCCTCTGGTGCGTAGTATTCGATAATGACCTTACCTCCTTTGCCTGATGGAGTGATTTTGACCTTGGTTCCGAGAACTTGAGTCAGGTGTTCTGTCCGTTCAAGAAGTTCTGGATTGAGAGAAACAGCACTTCTCACATACGGTTTGACCGAGATACTCTGAACCCTGGTCTCTGTCTCACGCACAGTCAATTCTTCCTTTATAATAAGCTCAAATACAGCCCGTTGTTTCTCAGGATTTTCAATAGCGAGAAGGGCTTTAGCATGTCCTTCGGTGATCCTTCCCTCTGATACGGCACGCTGTATTTCTATCGGAAGCTGGAGAAGACGGAGCGTGTTTGCAACCGTACTCCGACTCTTCCCCATCTTTTTGGCGACGGCTTCTTGAGAGAGATTGAATTCATCAGCAAGACGAAGAAATGATTTGGCCTCTTCGATCGGATTGAGATCATGTCGCTGAATATTTTCTATGATAGCGAGTTCGAGTTTTTCTTGTTCATCCACATCACGGACGATCACTGGTACTGTCGTGAGTCCTGCTTTTTTGGCGGCGCGAAAACGACGTTCGCCAGCAATGATCTCATACTCACCTTCTTTGGTACTCGGACTCACAACGAGTGGTTGGAGAATGCCATGCTCTTTGATGGAGTCTGCGAGCTCTTGCAATTTCACTTCATCAAATGACAGTCTCGGCTGATGTGGATTCGGTACTATTTTCTCAAGAGCTACTTCCTGGACACCGGTTCCTAGTACTGTTGTTGGCACCGTTTGGGTAGGCGCAGACACCGACATCATCTCGGCAGGATGATATCCGTTTTCGTGTGGCGTGATGATATGATTGTTTGGAAGCGGGGAAGACGCTACAGTATTCTCATCAGTTTTCTTGGGTGGTATAAGTGAGGCAAGTCCCCTCCCGAGTCCATATTGTTGTGCCATAATGTTGAAATATAATTTCTAATTATTAATTTCTAATTTCTAAACAATTTCCAATGATGAAATTTCTAAATTTTTTAACTAAAGAATTGAACCATTGTTTGAAAATTGAAAATTAGAAATTGAAAATTCTTATAGTACTTTCAATTTTCTCTGTTCTTCCTCAGCTTCTTCATCCCATCTCAATATTTCGCGCACGACTCCCTTGTACGCACGTGCTCCTTTGGAAAAGGCATCAAAATCAAGAATAGATTTTCCGAAACTTGGGGCTTCGGCGAGACGGACAGAACGAGGAATAACGTTTTCAAAAACCGGTCCAGGAAAATGTGCCCGCACTTCAGAAATCACCTGACGAGAAAGACGATTACGTCTGTCATACATCGTGAGGAGCGCACCCATAATTTTCAGTTTCGGCTGGAGATGTTCACGAACAAGTTCAATGGTACCGAGCAACTGCGAGAGTCCCTCGAGTGCATAGTATTCTGTCTGCACAGGGATGATCACTTCATCGCACGCGACGAGCCCGTTGATCGTGAGGAGTCCGAGAGATGGAGGGCTGTCGATCAAAATATAATCATAATATGATCTGACTTGACGGAGCACGTTGAAGAGGCGGAATTCTCGATTGTCGATATGCACCATCTCGATTTCTGCTCCAGCAAGATCCTGCGCAGAAGGAATAATATGCATCCCTTCTGTCTCAGTACGCAAGATAATTTCTTGTGGTGGATTGCCGAGGATCATCGCGTGATACAGATTTTTTTTCAGGCTACGAGCATTGATACCAAGACCCGATGAAGCATTACCCTGAGGATCGAGATCGACAAGCAAAACTTTCTTGCCAGCTTCCGCAAGATACGTTGCGATATTGATAGTCGATGTGGTCTTTCCGACACCACCTTTTTGATTGATAAAACCGATAATTTTTGCCATATATTCAGTCAACAACTCACATAAACAGATAACTACAAACAATCAATAAAACATCACAATCTTTTCTTCTTCTTGTTGACTGCTCGATGTTTACTTTATTATAACCCATTGACAAATGATTATCAATTTTCTATTCTATGTCTATGCTCTTTGGCTCCATACAAAGAAAAAAATGATCAAAAAAAATATGCCGAGGTGGTGGAATGGTAGACACACGGGACTCAAAATCCCGCGATAGCAATATCATGAGGGTTCAAGTCCCTCCCTCGGCACAGCATTTACAGCGGTTCAACCGCTGTATTTTATTTTTGCAATGATGCATCGGTGATACGCGCGAGGAGCGTCGCGACAGTCACCGGACCGACACCTCCAGGAACCGGCGTAAGAAATCGAGCTTTGTTTTCGACACTTATCCTCTCGACGTCCCCTACGACTTTCCCATTAATCTGACTGATGCCTCCATCGATAATCACCGTATTCTCTGTGATCATATCCCCTGTAATGAGATCAGATTTCCCGCACGCTGTGATAATGACTGATGCCTCTCGTGTTTTGGTAAGAAGTGCTTCATACGGCAGAGTACTGAGGACGTATTCTGCCTGTAATCCTTCGAATGAGAGGGCTTGTACCATCACCTGTCCCAAGAGGTCAGAATTCGCAATGACGAGAGCGGTATCTCCGATATGGTATCCACCTGCTGTCCGAAGAAGCTCTATCATCGCCCGAGGAAATACAGGACAGTATTCCTGCTTGCCAGCGAGAAATTGTCGTATAGTTTCATTGTGAAATCCATCCGTATCTTTGTGCGGATCGATACGAGCGATCACTTCATCAGTATCGAACCCAGATGGTAGAGGAAGTTGCACGATGATACCGTGAATGTCGTCACGTTTGTTGAGCATATCGATGCACTGGAGGATATCGTACATTCCTGATTCGGGAGCAAACAAAAATTTTTCAAAAGAAACACCAATCTCATTGGCAGATTTTTCTTTCAGATTCACATAGAGTTGTGACGAAGCATCATCTCCGACGAGAATCACCGCGAGCCCTGGAACGATACCAGATATCTCTCTCTGTCTTTTTGTTTCAGAGAGAATACGATCCGCTATCGGTTTGCCGTACAGAAGTGCCATACCAAGAATATGTGAGAGAATTATTTAGTACACAAAAAAGAAAAACAGTATCGCAATCACTATACGATATACTCCAAACAAAATGAACGTATGCGTTTCTACAAATCGAAGTAAAAATTTGATAGCAAAAAGCGCGACGAAAAAAGAAACGGAGAAGCCGATGAGAAATGCTGACATATTCCCAACATCAAACAACGTTGCATTCTTCACGATATCGAGTGTCGTAGCGGCGACCATTGTCGGTACGGCGAGAAGAAATGAGAATTCGACAATCGCTTTGCGTCGCATCCCGAGCAACATTCCCCCGAGAATCGTTGCTCCTGATCGAGAGACACCCGGTATCACCGACAACGCCTGAAACAAGCCAATAAAAAAAGCTTTTTTGTACGAAAAAACCGATAAATCCTCGAGCATTTCCTCTGGTTTTTTTCGGAAAAGTTCGAACAAAATAATGATCACGCCCCCGAGGAATAATGCGACGACAACCGTCATACCCGAACCGAGGAGCGATCGTATGAAACTATAAAAAAGAAATCCGACACCGAGAGCAGGAAGAAGTGCAACCATAATTCGCTTCATCATTTCGAAGTCGAGGAGCAATTTTCTCCAATACAAAACAACTACAGCGAGGATAGCCCCAAGCTGTATAGTAATCTCAAATGTTTTCAGAAATTCGGTATCAGGAATATGGAGTAATTCTGATACAAGGATCATATGTCCCGTCGAAGAAACAGGAAGGAACTCTGTCACTCCCTCAACGATGCCGAGTATGATAGCGTGGAAAAAATCCATAAATATATTCTCTTAAAATAATGTCCCGAGAGATTCTGCAGTAATAAGAGGCGCATGTTCAGTCTTCACTGATTCGAGAAGCTTCTTGTTACCATGAAGTTCTGCCAGATATTCCCAGCTTCGAAATTCCGGATATCGTTTCAATTGTTCTTCGAGAATCTCCACTGTCGCGCGGACATCTCCCGCACCAGAGTGTGCATCGATATGATCCTTGTTGCAGTACAGTTTGTATGCAGCGGTGAGGTTACGTGGCGCAAACATATCACGCGCCTCCATTTTATGGTAGAGCACTTTCGCATCGAGCACCCTTTTCAGAGTAAAATCAAATGTCTTTCCTACTGATAAAAACTCACCGCGCAAAAACGGCAAATCAAACCCCGTGATATTGAATCCTCCAACATCTGAACCCTCAAAAGTGCTCCACAATTCATACGAAAGTTTAGCAAAACTTGGCGCAGTGGCGACATCCTTATCATAAATACCATTGATACTACTCGCTACTGGTGGGATAGGTTTTCCTGGATTGATACGCTGACAATAAGCAATAATTTCTCCGTTTGGCATGATTTTTTCATACGCCAATTCAATGATTTTATCTTCTCCTGTCGCCAGTCCAGTGGTCTCGAGATCAAAAATGATGAGTGGTCGATCGAGAGTGAGATACTCCGTAATACTTGTGCGCATAACAATACTCTCTTCAAAGATAATAGACTCAGTGTATCATCTTCTTTCTCACTCTTCAACCGTGACAGAATGAATAGTATTTATTCGATATTTTTCATCGAAAAAACTATATAAGAAATTTCTTTATTTTCGTCTGAGCAGTTTCGAGGGCCTCTGGAGTGCCGATAGGGAACCATATTGTTGTTTTCTCTACCACAATGTCATACGTGTCACGCATCTGTACGAGCGTCTGAGGGAGGCCATATTCTGTCTCGGATATTGCCACAAGTGGGTATTCGAAAAAATGTCGGTCAAGCATATATGCTCCTGTATTGACCAGTTTGTATTCTGCTGGGTGAGGCTTCTCCATAATTTGTGTGAGTCGACCATTCTCATCAGTTCGTAGCACTCCAAACTGACTCGAATTCTGCATCTCACATGCGAGTACCGCGAGAGGATACTTCATCAGACGTGTCAGGTCTTCAGAACGATACAGATCATCGCCCATGATGACGAGCACCGGGAATCGGAGCAATCCTGACTGCTCTACGAGGTGTATCGATCCTCCTGTTCCATCGAGTTTCTCGTGACGGATATACTGTATTTTCTTCCCCTGCCACTCACTCCCAAAATAGCTTTTGATCTGTTCACCGAGGTGTCCGATCGTGATAAACACTTCATCGATTGACTCTGGGAGCGTCGCCAATTTCCATTCGAGGAGTGGCTTGCCAAGTATCGGAAGCATCGGCTTGGGAGTCGTGTCTGTGAGCGCTCCCATCCGCGTCCCTCTCCCCGCTGCCAGAATGACGCATTGCATAATAGTTTTGAAATCTATTGAATCAAATTTTGATCACTCCCGAACTGCTGACGGAAATATATTTTTCCAATTCTTTGAATTTATAAAAAAGATTATTTTATTTTCTTTCCTTTATCCGATTGCCGACCACATATCTGATGAATGAGTCGCTAGCAGTCGGGCGTGACGGATGGTCTCGACAGGACAGCCCCCCCCCTGCTCGACCGAATGAGTCATGATATGTTCGGCGGCGGATATGGAAAAGAAAATGAAAAATCTTTTTAGAGAGAACCTCGCTAAGCAATAACAATACTCAAAATCTTGTCTTGAATATAAATAATCTTTCGGATCTGCTTGCCTTCGGTATATGATTGCACCCGAGGATCCTCGAGAGCGACTTTTTTCACTTCTGCTTCAGAGCTTCCGGTAGCTATCTCAAAAGTCGCACGAACTTTTCCATTGACTTGAACGGCAATAACGGACAATTCTTCGACGATTTTTTTCGCATCCCACTTTGGCCACGGAGCAAGAAAGATCGACTTTTTCGCCTCCGCCAGTTGGCGGATGGCGGATCTCGCCTCTACTATTTGCCACAATTCTTCCGTGATATGCGGTGCAAACGGAGAAAGCAGAATAAGAAATGATTGATAGGTCCTAGGTGAGAGAGATTCTTCTTTTTCCATCGCGTTGACGAGTATCATCAGTGTGCTGATCGCAGTATTGAATTTCAGATCTTCAACGTCTTCGGTTACTTTCTTGATTGTTTTGTGAAGCAAACCTTCAATTTTTTTGTTTTCCGTTGACTGTTTTTTGTTCACTGTCAATTGACCCAGTCGCCACACCTTGTCGAGGAAACGTCTCAGTCCGATGACACTTCCCGTGTTCCACGTTTTCATATCTTCGAGTGGTCCCATAAACATCTCATAGAGACGCAGTGTATCCGCTCCGAGCTCTGTTATCACCGCATCCGGATTCACGACATTCCCGAGCGATTTGGACATCTTGCGTCCATCTTCGGCAATCACCATCCCCTGATGACGGAGTTTTAGTATCGGTTCGTCGAATGTGAGGTAGTCATATTTCGCGAGTGCCTTGGTGAAAAATCGTGCATAAAGCAAATGGAGTACCGTATGCTCCGCTCCGCCCATATAGAAATCCACTGGTAAGTATTTTGCAAGTTTCTTCGGATCAGCAAATTTCTTGGTATTGTTCGGATCAGCAAAACGGAGATAGTACCAACTCGAGCAAACAAAAGTGTCCATCGTATCGGATTCGCGACGGGCTTTTTTACCACAGGTCGGGCACTTCACTCTCTGAAAACTCTTCGATCGTACAAGAGGAGATTCCCCTGTCGGACGAAAATCCACATCGGTCGGCAATTTCACCGGCAAATCTTTCTCCGGTACCGGTACGGTTCCGCATTCATCACAGTAGATAATTGGGATCGGCGATCCCCAATAGCGTTGACGAGAGATGAGCCAA
The DNA here is from genome assembly GCA_028688415.1 of Candidatus Moraniibacteriota bacterium. Taxonomy (NCBI): domain Bacteria; phylum Candidatus Moraniibacteriota; species Candidatus Moraniibacteriota bacterium. The sequence continues at coordinate 5,597 of JAQTYF010000003.1, read as the reverse complement.
TCACGGAGACGATACTGCACTCGTTTGCCACCCATTTTTTCTTTCTTGAGCCAAGCTGACATCTTCTCTCGTGCCTCTTCCGATGACAGTCCGGTAAATTCTCCCGAATCGATAAGTATTCCATCTTCCGTAAAACATTCTGTTTCATTCTTCTTGTCAAGCGAGGCGACAGACTGCTGTATAAACAACTCGTATTTTTTCGCAAAAGCAAAATCACGTTCATCGTGTGCCGGCACTCCCATCACGGCTCCGGTACCGTATGTCCCGAGCACATAATCAGCAACGTACACCGGAACTTTTTCTCCTGTAAATGGATTAATCGCTTCGATACCGACGAGGACAACGCCTGTTTTTTCTTTGTTCAATTCTGTGCGTTCAAGATCGGTTTTTTTCTTCGTGATTGCCAAATATTTTTTCACTTCTTCCTTATTTTGAATTTTCTGTTGACTGTTATTTGTTAATTGTTGACTGATGAGTGGGTGTTCTGGAGCAACGACGACGTAGGTACATCCGAAAATAGTATCTACGCGTGTCGTGAATACTCGTATTTCTTCCTCTGTATTCGCAACGGGAAAAATCACTTCCGCACCTTCGGAACGCCCGATCCAGTGTTTCTGAGCAGTAGCTGTCGATGATGGCCAATCCACTTTACCCAAACCAGAGAGGAGTCCGGAAATTTTCTTACCACTTTCACTCTTGGTATCTTCGACAAAATCAGTAATCTTGAAAAACCATTGTTCGAGATCTTTCTGAATGACGATATCCCCAGATCGATCACATTTGCCATCTATCACTTGTTCATTGGCAAGCACGGTATGACAGGCCTCGCACCAGTTCACTTTGGCCTTTTTCTTGTATGCCAACCCATTCTTATACAAAAACAAAAACATCCACTGGGTCCATTTGTAATACTCGGGACTGGAAGTGTTGATTTCTCGTTCCCAATCATACGAAAGCCCGATCGATTCCATCTGTCGTTTGAAATTTTTGATAGATTCGAGGGTTTTCTTGCTCGGATGAATACCCGTCTTGATAGCAAAATTCTCTGCCGGCAATCCGAATGCATCCCATCCCATCGGATGAAGTACATCATAGCCATTCATTCGTTTGAAACGAGCGTAGATATCGGTCGCGGTGAAATTTTCTACATGACCTACGTGCAGTCCGTCTCCCGATGGATACGGAAACATATCGAGAATATACATTTTCCCATTCTTTCCTTTGGCCTTCGGATGCCCATTTTTCTTCCATTCCTTCTGCCACTTGGCTTCAATTTTCTTGGGATTATAGGCTTGATTCGTGCTTTTCATAAGGGCATAGGTTAGAGATCACCCTTCTACTCTACCTGAAAAAAAGCTTTTGTTCAAGACATATCATATGTCAAGCATCATATTCATTGTAGAAAAAATATCACCAAAAAATCATACTGTGACTTTCAAAAAATAAAAAATCCAAACATATTGGATTTTTTTGATATATAACAAAAAAGGAAACACTATTCGTCTTTAGTGAGAGCTTTGGAAACAATATCCACTACTTTTTGAGGAGTAGTAAGTGCTTTGATGAGATAATATTGCGCACCACCAAGATTGCTGACTGTCTGAAAAATCTCATCACTATCGACGTTACTAAACATCACGACAGGAATCTTGGCAAGTTCTGCATCCGATTTGAGCGCCTTGAGTACACCAAATCCATCAAGTACAGGCATTTGAATATCGAGAAGTATTGCATCCGGTCGTTCACTTTTGATAATTTCTAGAGCCTTCTCTCCGTCTTCCGCATCTATCACTGCAAATCCCTCACTTTCGAATTTGGTTCGATAAATATCACGTATTTCTTTGTTATCATCGACGATGCAGATTTTCTTCATAGACACGAGGTCTTCGCTCATAGAAATGGTATTAAAATATACTCTTTTCCCTATTATACCACAAAAATCATTCCTTTTCAAGACTCTCAATTGACACTTCATTTGGAAATGAAACTCCTTATATAAGAAGAGCCCTTCTTTTCGACACCCAAAAGTCAATTTTTCATCATCGTTTTTTACCAAGCCATTCTTGGAGAATAATACGCGCAGATTCTTCATCATTATGTTTTGAAGCATTCTTCACTCCTTGTTCGATGAGATTGACTTGTGCCATCTTGGTTGTAAACATTTCATTCTGATAGACCACCGCTACTTCACATTGTTCTTCGAGAGATTTCCCTAGTATCTCTCCGCCATACGAAACATCTTCTCGGTGTTCATAGACAGGAATACCTATAACGATCGTTCCGATAGCCTCTGCTTCAATAATTTTTTTCAATTCTGTGACAGTAGCTGTATCATTCTTGAGGGTCCTGTACGGTAATGCGACACCCGTTTCTTGATGTGCCAAAGCAACACCAATATTTGTGGCGCCCCAATCAATACCGAGATAATTCTGCAGATTCTGTGACATACTCTATGAGGAAAATATTTTCATAAAATTATTTTTTCTTGCTCCTATTTCTCTGTCGAACTTGTCTATCGACAAGCAGGCTTTTGCGACTCAGTTTATGTGACAGAGAGAAACAAGCTGGAGAAAAAATATTTGTGTAGGAATATCTGGATGTTAGAAGAGAGAATCATACTCTCGTTAGGATTTCTGCGCCCTGATCAGTGATGACGACCGTGTCTTCGAAATGTGCAGAAAGTGTACTATCAGAAGTGATGAATGTCCAGTCATCTGGCGCAATAGAGACAGCAAAAGTTCCCGCGTTGATCATTGGTTCGAGTGCGAGTGTCATCCCTTTTCTTAAAATAAAATCATCCATCCGACGAGAAACATAGTTCGGTACTTGAGGATCCTCGTGGAGTTCTCGTCCGACACCATGACCGACGAGATCACGAACAACAGAAAAGCCATTTGATTCAGCATGCCCCTGCACCGCACGTGCGTAGGCGGAAATATGCGCACCCGGACGGAGCTCTGCTATACCGCGCTCCAAGCACTCCCTCGTGACTGTGGTGAGTTTTTCGGCCAGCGGAGATACATTGCCTACCATAATCGTACGGGCCATGTCAGAGACCATTCCCTCGAAACGCATTCCGATATCTATCTTGAACAAATCCCCTTCTTTGAGAATGCGTTCTTTGCTCGGGATACCATGTACTACTTCGTCATTGATTGACGCACAGAGTGTTGCGGGAAATGGTCGGCCTCCTCCAGGATTGTAACCTTTGAACAGAGGTGTCCCTCCGATTTCACGAATCATTTTTTCTGCGAGCGCATCAACCGCGAAAGTAGTGACACCTGGTTTGACCGTGGCCATGACCGTTTCGAGAATACGTGCCATATTCTGACATGACAAACGAAGCCGTCTGATTTCATCCGGGGTCTTCACCCATTCTTTTTCTCTCATCCCGAGTGTGTGTCGCATAGTTGTTTCTTATTCTGGTCGTACGTATTTCAGAATATTTTGAAATACTTTGTAGGTTTCTTGATTCCCGTTGATACGGAGCAACTCTCCTGTTTTCTCGAAATAGTTGATGACAGGAAGTGTCTCTTCCTGAAAAATATGATGGCGTGTCCGAACACCTTCCTCGGTATCATCTGTTCTTTGGACAATATGTCCTCCGCAGTAACGACATGGTGTTTCGCTGTCTATCAGATTTTTTCCGAGAATATAATTTCGTTTACAAATCGAGCACGAATATCGCCTGGAGATACGTTCTACAGAAACCGTTTCTGGTACATCGATATAAACTACTTTATTGAGTGATCTCCCAGATTCACGAAGTACTTCGAGCACTTTTTCTATCTGGCTTTCTCTCCGTGGAATACCATCGATGAGAAGTCCGACCGTTTCTGGAACGAAATCAATGGCATCTGACAAAACAGCAAAGACGACTTCATCAGGAACAAATGTATGCTTCACGTTGATGATTTCATTCACTTCGTGACCCAGCTCAGTATCTTGAGAAGCAACGGCACGAAGCTCTGATCCAATATCGATATGAGCGAGATGAAGAGAACTTTTGAGGAGCTCTGCTTGGGTACTTTTTCCGCTCCCAGCAGAACCGAGGAGAATATATGTGTCTTTAAGTGGCATGCCTGTAAAATTTTCAATCTTCAATCTTCAAATAATGATCAAATTTTTAATTTGAAAATTTTAAAATTGTAGCATTGGAAATTGTTTAGAAATTAGAAATTAATAATTTAAAAATTACTTCTTCAGAAGTTTTCGTAGCTTCGCATCGTGAGCTGGCTTTGAATATGCTTTACTGTTTCAAGTACCACCGAAACGACGATGAGAATACTCACGCCCCCGATAGAAAAAGCATTGATACCCGTCAATCCCTGAACAATAAACGGGAGAACAGCAATCGATCCAAGGAAGAATGCTCCAGCCAGTGTGATACGATTGATAATATGATAGAGATATTCTGCTGTCGTGTTGCCAGGACGGATACCAGGAATATATCCCCCTTGTTTCTGGAGATTTTCTGAAATCTTGACTGGATCAAAAACAACAGCGGTGTAGAAATAAGTGAAGACAACGATAAGGAAAAAATAGAGCGACCCATACACCCACTGATTCTGGAGCCACGCACTAAGAGAAAGGGCGACGCTCGCTATTTGTGTATGATTACTCTGTGCCAAAACATTAGCAATCATTGTCGGGATGAGGATGAGTGATACGGCAAAAATAATCGGTATAACACCAGCCTGGTTCACACGAAGTGGCAGATGCGTCGCAGCACCACCATACACCTGTGCTCCGCGTACACGTTTGGCATAAGCAACCGGAATTGTCCGTTGTCCTTCATTGACAAATATTACTCCTGCAATCGTCACGGTAGCAACCAATGCAAAAAGAAAATATGTGAATATCTGCGAAGGATCCCAGGTAGCGATAAACCGAGAGATTCCTGTCGGAAGGGCTGATACGATACCAGCAAAGATAATCACTGAAACACCGTTGCCAAGACCTTTTTCAGTGATAAGTTCACCAAGCCACATAAGAAAAATCGTACCTGCTGTCGCGCTCACGACAATCACTGCCATAGTAAACGGCGTGATATCTCCCAAAATATTCTGGGAACGGAGAAGGGAGAGCATGCTGAAAGATTGCAAAGCAGCGAGAGGAAGTGTCGCCCAGCGTGTCCACATATTGAATTTCTGTCGACCCGTTTCCCCTTCTTCTTTGTAGAGACGTTCGAGACTTGGCACGATCGTCGTAAGAAGTTGCATAATGATCGATGCAGTAATATATGGAGCGACACCGAGAAGTACAATAGAGATGTTGGACAATCCACCGCCCGAAAAGACGTTCAAAAGACCGAGAAACGCATTTTCTTCAAAAAGTTTCTTCAAAGCCAAAACATCCACTCCTGGAAGAGGGATATTGGCTGCTATTCGATACAAGACCAAAAGTCCGAGAATAAACAAAATCTTATTGCGGAGGTCTTTGATTCGGAAAATATTCAAGAAAGTTTCACGCATGACAGAACAAATCAGTTTCTTTATAAAACCAGCGACTACAAGAGGCAGTATACCCTAAAAAAGGAATATTTTCAAAGAAAGAAATCTTGTCTATTCGGTCACAACATCTTTGAAAGAAGCCTG
>JAQTYF010000002.1 GCA_028688415.1 Candidatus Moraniibacteriota bacterium | reverse complement strand
GCATGACAGAACAAATCAGTTTCTTTATAAAACCAGCGACTACAAGAGGCAGTATACCCTAAAAAAGGAATATTTTCAAAGAAAGAAATCTTGTCTATTCGGTCACAACATCTTTGAAAGAAGCCTGCGCTTTGACAGAGGCAGTCACATCTTTACCAAGGGTGAGTTTCTTTTTGAGTTCACCGGTAGCGACGATTTTTACACCAAGAGCTGTGGCTGTTTTCGGAACCAATTTCTTGGCCAGAAGCGTTGCGAGAGAAACGGTTTCTCCGTCAGAAAATGCCTGTTCCAATTGAAACAATTTCACGAGACATTTCTTCTGATGAATAGATTTGAAACCACGTACTTTCTTCAAACGCTCGAGGAAAGTAGAGCGTCCACCTTCAAAGAGAGGATCCACAGAAGCACCAGAACGAGATTTCTGACCATTACTTCCACGACCAGCAGTCGTACCACGCTTACCACCGCGTCCAATACGCTTACGTGATTTCTTTTTTGTAACAGTGAGTTGATGAATTTGCATAATCAGTCTTTCAAGAGTTTATTTAGCATTGTGAGTTCCTTCGACTTCGCTCAGGACGACATTTTCTGATGTCGCTTTCACTGCTTTTGGAACGCGAGGAGCTTTCAACATCTGAAGAGCTTTTACAGTGACACGAGCGACATTCAAAGGATTGGAAGCACCGAGAGATTTAGAAACAATATCTTTCACTCCGAGCAAGTTAACAACCGATCGTACCGCTCCACCAGCAATAATACCCTGTCCTTGAGATGCTGGTTTGAGGAGTACTCGAGCACTACCGAGTTTTGCGAGCACATCATGAGAAATAGTAGAGCCAGCAAGTTCGACGGTGATCATATTCTTCTTGGCATCATTGAAAGCCTTCTGGATAGCATCAGAAACATCAGATCCTTTGGCGACACCCACACCAACTTTTCCTTTTCGGTTACCGATAACAAGCGTCGCACGAAAACGGAAACGTCGACCACCTTTTACTACACGTGTCACGCGAGCCAAATTGAGGAGTTTTTGATCAAACTCCGGCTTCTCGCGACGTCCCATTTTTTTTCCTTGCTTTACCATAAGATACTTGAAATCTCGATTAATATCACTACTTAAAATACTAGACCAGCAATACGCGCAGCTTCTGCAAGTGCTTTCACTTTGCCATGATACTTGTATCCAGAACGATCAAACACTGCTTTCTCTACTCCCAGTTTCGAGAGTTTTGTAGCAATTTCTTTACCAACAAGCGCAGCACCTGCGACGGTATGTTCTGCTTTTTTTCCAAGCAACAAGAGATCTGCAGCTGCGATTGTTTTTCCTGTTTCATCATTTATCGCTTGAACAGAAATGTTTCTCAGACTTCGAAAAACTGAAAGACGCGGACACTCTGCTGTGCCAGAAATTTTGGCACGGACACGACGTTTCCGTTCAAATCGTTTCACTTTTTTCATTTCTCTCTTGAGCATACTCGTTTTTCTAGCTTATATTAGGCGGCGGCTTTCTTTCCTTCCTTACGACGGACAACTTCACCAACATAACGAAAACCTTTTCCTTTGTATGGTTCTACTGGCTTTAATTTTCTGATAACAGCAGTGAATTCACCTACCAATTGTTTATCAATACCAGAGAGAGTCAGGACGTTGTTTTCTATCTTTGCTTCCAATCCTTCTGATACGATTTTTTCAACAGGATGAGAGAAACCAAGCGCAAGTATCAATTTCTTGCCTGAGACAGACATACGGTATCCGACACCATTCAATTCAAGTTGTTTTTGGAAACCAGTTGTCACACCAACGATCATATTCGCAATCAATTTCGTTGTTGTTCCCCAGAGTGCTCGTGCTTTTTTGGTATCACCGACTTTTGTTACCAGTACTTCGTTTTCCACGACAGATACTTTGACTTCACGTGTATGAGAAAATGTCAGTGTTCCTTTCGGTCCTTTTACGGTAACCTTATGATTATCGACACTTATTTCGACACCACTTGGGATACTTACAGGTTTTTTTCCAATTCTACTCATAATGAATAACTTTTAACTCGGACAATTACCACACTTTACAAATATATTCTCCTCCCAACCCTCGACGATATGCTTCCGTACCAGTCATTATTCCTTCTGAAGTAGACACAATAGCGATACCGTATCCGTTCTTCACTTTTTTAATTTCACTCTTTTTGACATAGATACGGCAACCCTGTTTACTGACACGTGTCAATTCTTGGATAGCTGGAGCTTTTTTTGTCGGAGAAACCTGGGTATATTTAAGCCAGATACACAAATTCTCGTGTGCATCTTCAGTCGTCTGTTTTTCGAAACGACCGATAAATCCTTCGTGTTCGAGAATAGAAGCAAGAACGAATTTCATTTTCGAAATCGGCATAGAAACTGACGCGTGGCCAGCAGCCTGTGCGTTTCGAATTCTGGTTAACATGTCTGCGATTGGGTCTAACATAGTGTCTAACTTAAATTTACCAAGATGATTTTTTTACTCCAGGGATCTGGCCACTATTGGCGAGCTCACGGAAACAGATACGACATACATCATATGTACGGAGATACCCGCGTTTACGACCACATTTCCAACAACGATTCACGATACGCGTGGAAAACTTCGGGGTTTTGAGTGCTCTAGCTTGTGTAGATGTCTTTGCCATATAAATATCGATATATTACTTTTCCTTTTTTACTTCAACCTGTTCCATCGGCAGTCCGAGAAGGCGAAACAATGCTTCCCCTTCTTTCCTATTCTTCGCCGTTGTAACAATGTTGACTTGGAAACTAAAGATGTTCTGTACTTTCTCTGCGACAATTTCTGGAAAAACGAGATGCTCTTTGATACCAATGTTACAGTTTCCGCTCTGATCAATCGAGCTCTTGGGAATACCCTGGAAATCACGTACACGAGGGAGGGCGATATTCACGAGTCGGTCCAAAAAGTTCCACATACGTTTCCCGTGGAGCGTCACACGAGCCCCGACCTCCAAACCTTCACGAGTTTTGAATCCGGCGATAGCTTTGCGTGCTTTGGTTGCGATGACTTTCTGTCCAGTGATCGCTTCGAGAGATGCTATAGCATCTTCGACTCGCTTGGAGTCTTTCAAGATCTTACCAGTACCGATGTTCACGACGATTTTCCCCAGACGAGGAACGGCCATCACGTTTTCAATACCAAGTTCCTTCTGCAAAGCAGGAACCACTTTTTCGGTATACAATTGTTTCTTGTGTAACATTTTCATACGAGATCTCCTCTACACACTTTGTAAATTAAATAGTCTTGCCTGACTTCTTGCTGATGCGGACTTTTTCTCCACCCTCGATCTTGTATCCAATACGAGTCAATTTTCCTGAATGAGGACATACGAGCATCACATTGGAGACATGGAGTGGGGCTTCTTTCTCAATACGTTGACCTTTTTCTCCGTCACGAGTCGCTTTGATATGACGTTTCATGATATTTGCACCTTTGACGACGATTTTATCAATCTTAGGAAATACGAACAACACTTCTCCGCGTTTTCCGGAATCTTTCCCTGCTGTTATTTCTACTTGATCACCTTTCTTAATCTTCATATGTGTACTTTATAAAACTTCTGGAGCGAGAGAAACAATCTTTGAAAATCCTTTTTCACGGAGTTCGCGAGCAATCGGACCAAAGATACGTGTTCCTTTCGGATCAATCTTGTTTGCATCGAGAATCACAGCTGCGTTTTCATCAAATCGGATATAAGAGTTGTCCTTGCGACGATATGATCTCACTTGACGAACAATCACGGCCTTGACGATTTCTCCTTTTTTCACCATACCCCGTGGTTCAGCTGATTTGACAGAAGCCACAATGATATCACCGAGACCTGCATAGCGCCGTCTGGTTCCACCAAGTACCTTGAAGCACTTGATCATTTTTGCGCCACTGTTGTCGGCGACTATCAATTTTGATTCTGCTTGGATCATACAAATACTATTTCTTGATTACAGAGCGATGATTTTATGAAAGGTATCACGACTGATCGGTCGACATTCCTGAAAAGTCACTTTTTCTCCGATCGTATACTTATTCTCTTCAACATGGACCTTGTAACGTTTTGTCGATCGGTACTGTTTCAGATACTTCGGATGGGTCTTCAATGTATCGACAGCAACCACGATCGTTTTGTCCATCTTGTTACTGACGACAATACCCGTTCTTGTAGGAGCGTGCTGTGTCTTTGTAATTGTAGGTGTTCCTTTTTCCATATACTTAGTCTACATTAATTGAAAGCACGGATTCTTGTTTGAGCGTTTTCAGACGGGCGATATCTTTCTTGGCTTTTCTGTATTCGCTATGAATTTTTGTCTCACGAGTAGCCAAATCAAAACGAAGCTTGCGAGCCTTATCAGATAATTCGAGAATTGCCTTCTCGCATTCACCTGCTGATTTTTCTCTCCATTCTTTTGCTTTCATACTTCTATCAACTTTATAACTTTTATAAATCTTCTTTACTGACGTGTAACAAACTTTGTTTTGATAGCCAATTTATGTGATGCGAGTCGCATTGCTTCTTCTGCTGCTGACTTCGTGATACCGTCGAGTTCGAAAAGAACTTTTCCGGATCGTATTTTGGCAACAAAATGATCAACACTTCCTTTTCCTTTACCCATTGGGGTTTGTTCACCTTTCTTGGTCATCGGTTTATCAGGAAATATGCGAATCCATATTTTTCCACCACGCTGGATAGAGTGTGTCATCGCACGTCTGGCAGCTTCGATCTGACGAGCAGATACGAGACCTTCCTCGACAGCTTTCAAACCATAGGTTCCAAAACTTACTTTATCCCCGCTCGTTGCTGGACTCCCAGACCAACCTCCGCGGTGGATTTTGCGATGTTTAACTTTTTTTGGCATTAACATAGGATACTTCTATTATTCTTTTTCAACCGCTACTTCTTCGAACTTTTCACCTTTATAAATCCAGGTCTTGATTCCGATAACACCATACGTAGTGTGCGCTTCTGTACGAGCAAAGTCAATGTCAGCACGCAGTGTATGAAGAGGAATTTTTCCACGAGACAACCATTCGCGACGAGCCATTTCTGCACCACCGAGACGACCACAAAGTTCTATTTTTACTCCCTGCACCGTCTTGTTGGCTTCTACTTGATCCAACATTGTTTTCAAAATACGACGGAACGGCATACGTTTTTCCAATTGTTCCGCAACTTGCTGTCCAACAAGTATCGCACTGGTTTCAGGATTTTTTACTTCTTGCACATCTACTTTCAAATCCACTTTCTTTCCAGCAAAGAATTTCTTTTTGATGACACGTGCGAGATCTTCGATACCTGTTCCTCCTCGTCCGATGAGAACACCTGGACGAGCCGTCTCTACCATGAGCTTTACCACATTCATAGAACGGTCGATACGGACAGAAGCGATGGCTGCCGCTTTCCACTTACTCATAATGAGTGAGCGTATTTCTACGTCTTTGCGGAGCTGTTCACTGTATGTCTTTTTCGTACCAAACCAAAGGGATTGCCACTGCGTGGTAATACCGAGACGAATGCCAGTTGGATTTACTTTATTGCCCATATTTTTTATAGCTTATTAGCACCGTAGCTAGTAGCTTCTTAGTCTGTAGCTTTTCTGAAAAAGAATCTCTTTTTCTCTACAAGCTAAGAAGCTACCACCTACAAGCTCTTTCATTATATCGATTTTCTTTGGAATACTTTCTTGACTACTTTTCCTGCGGTTGTTTTGTTGGATACTCCACTGTTTGATCCTATTTTTTCTGTGTGTTTTGAAACAGCAGGGGCTTTTTTCGTTTCGACTATGTCTGCTTCTTTGATCGTAACGATTTCTTCGTTAGTTTTCTTCTCAGTACGATTCTTTCCTTCTATTTTTTCTTCCAGAATAATCGTCACATTGGAACCACGATGGAGCAAAGGAGTCGCTCGTCCAAAAGCTCGAGGCAACCAGCGTTTCAGTCGCAAACCATCTCCGACACGAATCTCGAAAATATAGAGATTTTGAGCATCCAATCCGTTGTTATGAGTTGCATTGGCGATAGCGCTTTTCAAAAGAGTAGCGATCGGTTCAGAAGACTTTTTCACCAACTTGGAAAGCTGGATCAAAGCTTCATTGGCATCAATACCAACAAGAGCGTGGGTCACGAGACGCACTTTACGTGGAGCTATTCGGAGATTGGTGAGTGTAGCTTGTACCTTCATAATTGTATCTATTTCTTACCGGCGGCTGGAGTCGCATTCTTGGCGGCTTTGGCAGCATCGAGTTCACGTTGTTTAGCAGCTGTTTCGAGGTCTTTCTGCATCTTTCCTCCATGACGATGGAATGTACGAGTCGGGGAAAATTCACCGAGCTTGTGTCCTACCATTTCTTCTGTAACAAGAACAGGGATGAAGATTTTTCCATTATGAACACCAAACGTAAAACCAGTCATTTCAGGAGATATTGTGCAGGATCGTGACCATGTTTTGATGACAGTACGATCGCCAAGTTTCTTCCCTTCGAGCTTTTTGAGCACGCGTGGATCGACATATGGACCTTTTTTGAGACTTCTAGACATACAGTTGGCTTTATTATAATACTATTTCTTCTGACGACGTTTCACAATATATTTACTCGTGATATTTTTTCTCTTGCGAGTTTTCTTGCCGAGTGCCGGCTTACCCCATGGGGTCTTCGGATGCATACCAATCGGCTGACGTCCTTCTCCTCCACCGTGTGGATGATCGACTGGGTTCATTGCGCTACCACGAACGGCTGGGCGATGATTCATATGTCGGGCGCGTCCCGCTTTACCAATCGTTTCAGCACTGTGTTCGAAATTACTCACTTGCCCGAGCGTAGCATAACAATCTTTACTGATCAAACGGATTTCTCCAGAAGTGAGTTTGATTTGTGCCATCGGACCATCAAGAGCCATGAGTGTTGCTTGTGCTCCAGCGCTTCGGACAATCTGTCCGCCTTTGCCGATTTTCATTTCAATATTGCAGATAGTCGTTCCGACAGGAATATTTTTAAGAAGCAATCGATTACCATTGACGATCGGAGTTTCTTCTCCAGAAAGAACGTTTTGTCCTTGTCGCATTCCATCGGTAGCGAGGATATACCGTTTTTCTCCATCAGCATAATGGACGAGTGCGATAAGAGCAGAACGATTCGGATCTTTTTCGATACTTGCGATACGTCCAGGAATATTCCACTTGTCTTGACGAAAATCGACGATACGATAGCGACGCTTGACTCCACCACCCTGGTGTCGCACGGAAATTTTTCCGCCAGAACGACCAGCTTTCTTTGGAAGAGCTGAGAGGAGGGATTTTTCCGGTTTTCTGTCAGTCAAACCATCTGGTTTCACCACCGACATATTACGTCGTCCCGCATTATTCTTTTTGTAGATTTTGATTGCCATAATGATTTGCTACCGCAGTGAGAATTACATACCACCCTTAAAGAGTTCTATTGTCTGTCCTTTTTTCACACTAATAATTGCTTTCTTGATGGCACCTTTTGTACCGATATTCTTTCCCATAACTCGTGTCTTTGCAGGCAATTTAACGATATTGACTTGCTCTACTGTGACACTGTAGGCTTCTTCGACAGCTCTCTTGATTGATTTTTTCGTTGCTTCTTTCGCAACAATAAAAACAAATTGATTGAGAGCGTTGAGAGCGTACGCTTTTTCAGTAACACGAGGACGGAGCAAAAGCTGTGTTGCCAAAGGACTTTCTTTGACTGCTACAGTCTTTTCCTTTGGAACAACAGTTTTCACTGTTTTTTCTTTCGTTTCTTCAGTTGTTTTCTTGAATAATGCCATACATTTATATTACTTGGTCTCCTGCTTATTCCATACTGCGAAACGATTTTCGAGATTTTTGATACCAGCTTCTGTAATGATCAAATATTCACGATCGAGGAGTTGCACAACATTCAACATTTCAGTCAGAGTATTCTCTACTTTTGGAATATTACGGCTCATCACAGTCAGTGCTCGTTCATCACCCGTAAGCGAAAGCACGAGACTTCTGTTTGTGATACCGAAAGCTTTCAGTGTCTCAGCAAACAATTTTGTTTTCTTTTCAGTATAATTCAATTCATCAACCACGATCATTTTTCCAGAACGAATTTTTTCTGAAAGAGCAATCATAACTGCCTTCTGACGCATTTTCTGATTGGTATCTTTGCTAAAATTTCGATCTTTGGTCGGTCCAAATGTCACTCCACCCTTACGCCACAAAGGACTCTGAGCAGAACCAGCACGAGCACGCCCCGTTCCCTTCTGACGCCAAGGTTTGATACCAGAGCCACTGCGCTCGCTACGATCCTTGGTGTGAGCAATAGGTTTGCGGAGGTTACTTGTTTGAGCGACGTAAATCTGATGAAGCAATGTATTGTTTGCAGGTACATTGAAAACGAAATCTACTAATTCGATTTCCTTTACATCTTTGCCTGCTGTGTTTTTTACAGTAATCTTGGTCATATCTGTGATTATTTCACGCTCATTATTTTCACTACACGTCCATTCACTCCTGGTACAGCACCTCGGACACCGATCAACCCTTCTTCTTCATTGACATAAACAACCGTGAGATTGAGAGCAGTCATATTGACACCGCCCATACGTCCTGCCATACGGCGACCTTTGACAACGTGTTCTGGGAATGTTGCTCCGATAGATCCTGGCTTGCGCAAATCGTGCTTACCACCGTGCGTCTTGCGACCTCCGGCAAATCCATATCGTTTGACTGTTCCCTGAAATCCTTTTCCTTTCGTCACGCCAGAAATATTGACCTGATCACCCAGAGCGAAAAGAGAAACATTGATTTTACTTGCGATTGGATATTTTTCCAACTCTGTTACGAGACCAGCGCGGTTTTCTGCGATTGTTATGGCCTTGTCGACACGGAATTCTTTACGGACAGATTTCTTTCCTGTTTTATCAATCTCAAGTTGTACGGCGAGATAGCCATCTTTTTCGAAAGTACGATTGAGAACAACGGTGTTTTCTTGACAGGCAATCATGGTAACATTCAAAGCACCTTTTGTTTCATCAAAAAGCGTTGTCATTCCGAGTTTTTTTCCGAGAAGAAATTTCATAAGGCTGATTCGTTTGGTAATAAAAAAACTGGCTCTTTCTAAGACAGCCAGTTTTTTCAAACGTGGCTCGCTTAGTATCTTACTTCTCCCTTCCTTTTATCAGATACGGAGATGAAGACTTGAACGAGTATTTTATCTATTGGTAATAAATGTTTTCTTGACTTGCAATGATACTACATTTTTATTTCGACGTCTACTCCTGCTGGCAAATCGAGGTTCGTAAGATTCTCGATAGTTTTGGCAGTTGGATTGGTGATGTCGATCAATCTTTTGTGTACACGCATCTCGTACTGATCACGTGAGTTCTTATGGACAAAAGTCGAACGGTTGACGGTTACTTTGTGGATTTCTGTCGGAAGCGGTACGGGGCCAGTAATGATCGCTCCAGTACGCTCTGCTGTTTCCACAATTTTTCTCGCCGACTGATCGATCACTTTGTGATCATAAGCCTTGATTTTGATTCTGACACGTAGGTCTTGCGTTGTTTCTATCTTTTTCATTGCGTCATTTATGATGTACTATTTATCCCTCTTTCAAGAGAATGATCGTGGGGGCAACTTTTTTCAGTTGCTTCCCCACTCGATTCTCTCGATCCGCCAGCTGGCGGACTATTTCAAAATTTTTGTCACAACACCAGCGCCTACTGTACGGCCACCTTCGCGAATAGCGAATCGCATACCGTCTTCCATAGCAACAGGTGCGAGGAGTTTGATTTTCAGTTTTACAGTATCACCAGGCATAACCATTTCTGTTCCCTCTGGCAATTCTACTTCACCGGTCACATCAGTGGTACGGATATAGAATTGTGGTTTGTATCCCTTGAAGAATGGAGTGTGACGTCCACCTTCTTCTTTGGACAGTACGTATACTTCACCGTCGAATTCAGTATGAGGAGTGATAGAACCAGTTTTGGCCAATACCTGACCACGCTGTACATCTTCTTTTTTGATACCTCGGATGAGGAGACCAGCATTGTCACCACATTCTCCGCGGTTGAGAGACTTGTTGAACATTTCAATACCAGTCACTACTGTTTTTCGTGTATCAGCGAGACCGATGATTTCTACTTCTTCGTTGATGTTGATCACACCACGTTCGATACGTCCAGTTACTACTGTTCCACGACCTTCGATAGAAAAGATATCTTCGATAGGGAGAAGGAATGGTTTGTCCAAATCACGTACTGGTTGTGGAATGTTCTCATCGATAGCTTTCATGAGGTCGAGAATTGGTTTTGCATCTGGATCCTCAGCAGACTTTACATTGAGAGCTTTGAGAGCACTTCCACGAACGATAACCGCTTTGTCACCGTCAAATTCGTATTTGGAAAGGAGTTCGCGGATTTCAGCTTCGACGAGTTCGATGAGTTCTTCATCATCCACCATATCTACCTTGTTCAAAAACACAACGATAGCAGGTACACCTACCTGGCGAGCCAAGAGGATGTGCTCACGAGTCTGTGGCATAGGACCATCAGTAGCAGACACAACGAGAATAGCACCGTCCATTTGAGCGGCACCTGTAATCATGTTTTTGATATAGTCAGCGTGACCAGGACAATCTACGTGTGCATAGTGACGAGCTTCAGTAGAATATTCACAGTGAGCAGTTGCGATAGTGATACCACGTTCACGTTCCTCTGGAGCTTTGTCGATTTCATCGATACCTTTTTCTGCGGCCATACCCAAGAAATGCTGAACGTGCAGAATAGCTGCAGTCAGAGTTGTCTTTCCATGGTCGACGTGACCGATAGTACCGACGTTTACGTGTGGTTTGCTGCGATCAAATTGCTCTGCCATAGATGTATCGTATGAGTACGCCATCTTTACTTTATGTAAAGCATTATGCGCTCTCCTAATAATTACGAATTATATTTATTACTACACTTTTTCTCTTTCTCCCATTTTTTCCAAAAGTAAATGAAAAAAGCTTGAGAGAAAGCATTACTTGATATGATACCAACTCATTTCAATTCTGTCAAGCCTTCATTTCTTCGCTCGAATGCCACTGACGATTCTCAATAAAAAAACCGCATACAAGCCTTCTTTCGGGAAATATTGTGATTTCTAGAAAGAACAGATAGAGAGAGGAACAGATTCCGATCTCGTCTTATGGATTACATGCTTTTTCCATCGAATTCTGATGAATGGAGTGTGGAGAAATCGACAGCATCGAGACAACGGACATTGACCATTATGGTCGGCTTGCCATCCTTTCCAGTGCCACGACCAAAGGACTGAATTCCACAGACTTTACAAAAAAGATGCGCGATAGTTTTTGTATTGAATCGATACTCCGTAAGCAGATCCTCACCAGCAAGAAGCGTGAATTGTTCTGCTGGAACAAATGCAAGAATAAATCCTTTTTTCTGACAATGCGAACAGTTGCACGTCATCGTATGCGAAAGATCTGCCTCGACCTCATATCTCACTCCCCCACAATGACATCCGCCAGTATATTTCATACGATTATTGTATTTGTAAATTATTCTATCATTTCCTATGATTTCTCCTACAAATATATCTTATCACACATTCTACCGTCCTTCTCTATAAAACTAAAAACCAGCCTCTTTGGCTGGTTTTTGAAATTCAACATTCGCTTAAACTCTTCGACAAGCTCAGGATAATATTGTCAGAACAATATTATTTTGCCTCTCCTGTTGGAGTGCGTGAGCCGATAATTTCAGTAGCGACGTTGTTTGGTACTTCGGCATAATGACCGAATTCCATCGAATAGTTCGCGCGCCCTTGTGACATAGAACGCATCTGTGTCGCGTAGCCGAACATCGAGGATAGTGGCACTTCACAATGGATTTCTTTCACAGCTGATGTTCCTTCGCCTCGTGCATTCATTTCTTTGATCACACCACGCTTAGAAGAAATATCTCCGACGATATCACCCATAAACTGTTCCGGGGTAATCACCACTACTTTCATAATTGGTTCGAGAATAACTGGACGAGCTTTGCGACAAGCATCTTTGAAAGCCATCGAACCAGCAATACGGAAAGCAGCTTCTGATGAGTCGACATCATGATAGGATCCATCATATACTGTGGCCTTGATATCTACCATTGGGTACCCTGCGAGAACACCGGTAAGCATTGCTTCCTGCACACCTTTGTCAATAGGTTTGATGAACTCCTGAGGAATAGCACCACCCTTCACTTCATTGGCAAACTCATATCCCATACCAGGTTCTGCTTGAGGTTCCACACGGAGCCAGCAATGACCATATTGTCCACGACCACCCGACTGACGAATGAACTTTCCTTCTGATTCTGCTTTGTCACGGATCGTTTCACGATACGCTACCTGAGGACGTCCGACATTTACTTCTACTTTGAATTCACGTTTCATACGATCGACGAGAATATCAAGATGGAGTTCTCCCATACCCGACATAATTGTCTGACCTGTTTCTTCATCGGTATGCACGCGGAATGTCGGATCTTCTTCGAGAAGTTTCTTCAAAGCCATACCCATTTTTTCTTGGTCGACTTTGGTCTTTGGTTCAATAGAGATATCGATAACTGGCTCTGGGAAAGTGATCGATTCGAGAATCACTGGGAATTCAGGATCACAGAGAGTGTTCCCTGTTGTGGTCGCTTTCATACCGACGAGCGCTCCGATATCTCCCGCTGTCAATTCCTCGATTTCTTCACGGTGATTGGCATGCATACGGAGGATGCGTCCAATACGTTCTTTCTCATTCTTCGTAGAATTGAGTACGTACGATCCTGCCTTCACGGTACCAGAATACACACGGAAAAATGTCAGCTGTCCAACAAATGGGTCAGTGGCGATTTTGAAAGCGAGTGCAGAAAATTTCTCATCATCACGAGTTTCACGAATCACTTCTTTGTCCGTCTTCATATCGATACAGGCTACTGGAGGGATATCTACTGGTGATGGGAGATAATCCACAACGGCATCGAGCATCAGTTGAACACCTTTGTTACGAAGTGCGGTTCCGATGAGCACCGGATGCAACTTCACATCAATAGTTGCTTTACGGAGGACCGTCTTGAGTTCTGTGACAGAAATTTCCTCGGCGTTCAAATATTTTTCCGTGAGAGCATCATCTGTTTCAGAAATTTTTTCCACCATTTTTTCACGCCACTCTTTTGCTTTGTCCAGATATTCTGCTGGGATTTCTCCTTCGATAACTTTTTCTCCCATTTCTCCTTCGAAGGTAAACGATTTCATTGTCATAAGATCAACCAAACCGTAGAAGTCACCACGAAGCCCCATCGGATATTGGATAGCAACAGCATGAGGAGTGAGGCGGTTCACGATAGAATCGAGCGCTTCTTCAAAAACAGCTCCTTCTTTGTCAATTTTGTTGATAAAACACATGCGAGGCACGTTGTACTTTTCCGCTTGACGCCACACGGTCTCGGATTGTGGTTCGACGCCTTCCTTTCCATCAAATACCACGACACCACCGTCGAGTACGCGAAGTGATCGTTCTACCTCTACAGTAAAATCCACGTGTCCAGGAGTATCGATGATATTGATATGATGTCCTTTCCAGAAACAGGTTGTTGCAGCAGAAGTGATAGTGATACCACGTTCCTGTTCTTGCTCCATCCAGTCCATCGTAGCTGCCCCCTCGTGTACCTCACCTATCTTGTGCGTGATACCGGTGTAAAAGAGAATACGCTCTGTCGTCGTGGTTTTTCCAGCGTCGATATGAGCAATAATTCCGATATTACGATACTTATCAATGGGGGTTTTTCGGTCCATAATGATAAAAAGAAAAAAATTATTATTTTATATACTTTCTCCCTAATGAAGAAAAAAGATTCACGACAATGAGAGAGAAGAAAACTGACTGTTCTCATTCTATAATCTTCCATCGTGAATCTTTTCAAGCTTTCAATTAGGCGAAATGAGCAAATGCTTTGTTCGCTTCGGCCATACGGTGAGTCTCTTCACGCTTTTTCATCGCAGATCCGAGTTTGTTCGAAGCATCCAGGAGTTCATCGGCCAGCTTTTCTGCCATTGCCTTCCCTTTACGTTTGCGACAAGCTTCTCTGATCCAACGCATTGCGAGCACTTGACGACGTTCACCGGAAACCGGTACAGGTACCTGATAGTTCGCACCACCGACACGACGAGATTTGAGCTGAAGGAGTGGTGATACGTTCTTGATCGCTTGTTCAAAAGTGTTGAGACCGCCTTTTTTGGTACGTTCGTGAATGATGTCAAAAGAATCATAAATAATCTTTTCTGCAACACTCTTCTTTCCATTCCACATAATCATACCAACGAAATGACCTACAAGAGGATTTCCGTACAGAGGATCTGGTTTCCATTCACGTGTAAATTGTCGTTTTCTTCGTGGCATATATTTTAATTCTAAATTTCAAATTTTAAATTCTAAAACAATTTTAAAGGTTTTTAATTTTTGAAACTCGGATTTATTTTGAAATTTATAATTTAGATTTTGAAATTGATAACTAGTCTTTCTTCTTATCTTTCTTTACACCGTACTTCGATCGACTCTGTTTGCGAGCGGTAACACCAGCTGAATCGAATATTCCACGAACGATGTGATAACGAACACCTGGCAAATCTTTTACGCGACCACCACGAATCATCACAATCGAGTGTTCCTGAAGGTTGTGTCCTTCACCTGGGATATAGGCAGTAACTTCCATACCATTCGTCAAACGAACACGAGCAATTTTTCGGAGAGCTGAGTTTGGTTTCTTTGGAGTAGTTGTAGACACCTTGATACAGACTCCACGCTTGAAAGGACTATCGTGTAAGGTATTACGATTCTTGATACTGTTCGTAGAATACGTCATCGCAGGAGACTTCGACTTGACGATAGCTGATGTACGAGGACGCTTGATAAGCTGGTTGATCGTTGCCACAGGAGTAAAAAAAGAAATTAAATATCGTATTGAAAATATAAATGTTCCTACAGAGAAACAAAAAAGCCTGAGGCTTTTCGTACTGCTTATACTATAGAAAAGTGTGAAACTTGTCAACCCCGCCCGCAACGCTTCGCGAAGCGTTGCGGGCGGGCCCGTAAATCCTCTTCAATTTGTATTCATTAAGTTACCGATTTTCTCATTTTTACGATCAAAAAAATGAACACTTCTTTACAAGGCAAACCGGAGGAAGAGACTCAAGACAAAGTTGATGAAAATACTAATAGGAGCAGAAACAAAGAGAATCACTATTAAAAGCAGAAACAAGCCATATTGCTCGAGGAAAAACATCGTTCTTTCACGAATTGGAAACAATACGTACAGAAGTTTGGAACCATCAAGTGGTGGTATAGGAAGAAGATTAAAACACGCCAAAACAACATTCCAAAAAATAACCAAGAGCAATAGTCCGAAAAAGACACTCGACAGCGATCCAGAAAGAGACTCTGCAAGCAATGAGAAGCGATCCATAAAATCCCCTCCACCACCAACGACCCCAATAAAACGTTCCATAATATCTCGTTTGACCAACGGTGTCAGGGGCAATATTTTCGCAATAAACGCGGCAATCATAGCAAGCAAAATATTCGATCCAGGACCAGCGAGAGCAACCCAAACTGGCCCCCATTTCTGATCACGGAGGTTGTAAGGGTTATACGGTACTGGCTTGGCCCAACCAAAAGCAAATCCTGTACTAAAAAACAGAAGTATCGGAAGGATAACCGAACCAAACGGATCAATATGCTTGAGCGGATTCAGATTGAGACGATCGGCATATTTAGCAGTCATGTCGCCAAGCCAGAGCGCCGTCACTCCGTGTGATACCTCATGAATGATCACAGAATAAATGAGTGTCAATATATAGAATCCAATCAATACTATTTCATTGGCCATATTTTTAAGAAGAAGAAATTATGAATAAAGTAATGGTATTTTCTCAAATTTTTTCTTTTCTGAACTCCTGGTCGTTGCCGGTCATATTTGCGGAGAAAGGGAAAGAAAAGGAAAGATTTGGAAAAATACTCGATATACCTTCTGATACCTCACTTACAAGAGGCAGTGTCTTGGCACGTCGCTCGCGAGCGACGGTGCGTGCCTTGCCAAAAGACTACGTATATGATACCTTACTTTACATAATATATCTAGATACTCTTATGAGCCGAACATGCCAACTCACCGGACGTGGAACCGCCACAGGAAATGCCCGTAGTCATTCCAATATCGCTACTCGTCGCACATTCAAGATCAACCTCCAGACCAAGCGTGTCGGTGGTGTGAAATTGAGCCTTTCCACTCGTGCCCTTCGCACCTTGGCCAAAGTCACGAAATAGTCGTTTCTTTGATTACTCTCTTTTTTCTGAATCAAAAATCCTCCCCACAAACTCACGGGGAGGATTTTTATAATTCCTAACAATCCCTTAAATGAAAGCTTATTTTCATTTGAAGCGAGCGACGAAATTTCAAGTACTACAGCAGTGTTTCTATTTTACTTTGTATACCTCTTCTTCTATACTACATTGTATAAAGTACTCAGCACACAGTATGCTTTCTCTCCAAAATAATTCTTGGGCGCGTATTCTGTTCCAACTCATAGGGACTACTCTTATTCTCGTACTTGTTCCCTCTGATATTATCAAACTTTGCCTCTTTCTTCTCTTCTGGTGGATAATGTTTTACCCGCTCAGTAAAAAAGAAATTGTTGCATTCATACTCATATCTGTAGCAATGACACTCAATGATATCGCTACTGTCGCAAACGGGGTATTCTTCTTTACCACTACAACATTTTTCGGTATACCCTACTTTCAGACGGTACTCTGGGCGTTTTATTTTCTTCACTGGACTCGTGTGTATATGAAAGCAGACTTCCATGTCTCACAAAAGAGACTCTTTCCTGCGCTCGCACTTCTTATACTGCTTCTCGGAACACTGTATTTCGCAGGAACACATGATATTCGTTTATTCTTTCTCGGTATTCTTTTCGTGATAACAGTATTCTTCTATCACACATACAACGATTGGTGCATGTTTCTCTATGGTGTATTTACGGGACTCGTTATCGAAATCGCTGGTACACAGAGCGGGCAATGGTACTATACGGGCGAATTTCTCAGGATACTCAACATACCATACTGGATCTTTCTTGTTTGGGCACTTGCTTCCTGGCTTGTCGGACAGATACTCCTACCCCTACTCCAACCACAGAAAAAATAAATAATTTCATTGTCGGGCTGCTGGGAATCCCTGTCCGCCTCTGGTGGGGAACCAGACCTATAAGCTCCGGGGAATTTAACTTCATTGTCGGGGCGCGGAGAATCGGACTCCGACTACAAGACCCCCAGCCTTGCGTACTACCACTATACGACACCCCGACAATAAAGATAAAGCTTCGCTGAAATTCCCGTAAAAGTAAAATCATTTACTTTTACCCCCATGCATACGTACTGCCGATATACTACAGCCCGAAAGAAAAAAGCAGTCTCATCCATACGAGACTGCTCACTTCGTAGAAAATCTATTCCAAAATACCATCAAGGTTTACATCATACAAAATTTGTTCTTGTACGAGACGATAATTGATAATTTCTTTTTCATCAAACCAGATAGGAATTTCTTTTTCTGCTTCTTCCCAGTTCTCTGAACAATGAATGAGATTACGTACTGCGCGGTTATCGAGAGCGGAAAGGCCGTATGAATCAATAGTAAAATCTCCACGAATCGTACCGATATCCGATGTTACAGGTTCAGTACTTCCGACAATTTTTTTCACAATAGTGGTCGCACCGTGCCCTTCAACAACAGCGACGAGACTTGGTCCACAAACGATATATCCCACAACCGTTCGAATAATATCTTTCCCATATTCGATAGCTTCCTTCTCTATTGGGAGATTGTTTTCTTTGCGATCATTTACCATTCTTTCCCCTTTCTTCTGGTACCATTCATCATCCTTGTTATAGTGTTTCCAGCATTGGTCTTCTGTTGCGATATTGAGTTTCATCGCAGTAAATTTGAGTCCTGTACGTTCGATACGCTTGATAATTTCCCCGATAAGTGTTCGCTGGATAGCATCCGGTTTGAGGATGATGAGTGTACGCTCTCTTTTCTCGTATGTTGCCATAGACATTACGTTTATCAACTTAATACAATTTATATTGCCCATTATGACACCCTCTGGTCATTCTGGCAATATTTTCACCAAAACAATCCCTTCTATGAGGGATTGTTTTCTTGGTTTTCATTCTTTTCTCTAGAAATATTATTCCTGTGTTCTCATCAAGAACTTGTACTGCGTTCTGAGAAGATCAGAATTCTGAGATGCGAGAGGAGTGAAGAAGGTAAGGTATTCACCACTCTTTATCCATTTTCCAGTTGGCCATCTAGCTCCGACGGCGCTTCCTTCAATCTCTGTTGTCTTGACATATTTATCACAGAAGACTTTCTCCACTTTGTCAGTCACTGCGTCGTCACATTTGGTGATATCAAAAACCAATGTTTCAAGCTGACCCCCTTGTTTCGTATAAAAATCCTCATGATCTTTGATAGCGCTTCCGGCACATTCTACCATCGTATCTGAAAAAATATATTCACGTACAGGATCATACGCGTATTTCGCTTCGGCCTGACATTCTGTCGATTCCT
Source organism: Candidatus Moraniibacteriota bacterium (assembly GCA_028688415.1). Taxonomy (NCBI): domain Bacteria; phylum Candidatus Moraniibacteriota; species Candidatus Moraniibacteriota bacterium. The sequence goes on along the minus strand of JAQTYF010000002.1, from coordinate 20,010 downwards.
GTGCTTGAGCGAGAGAGATAACGCCAAATCCGTATTGTTCATTTTTATAAGTATTGGGTTCCTCTGCCAGCGGTACCGATTCAGGCTCCACAGTCTTCTGTACCGAGATATTTTCTGGCATCACTGTCGGTGCAATAACTACTCTCTCTGTACTCTTTCTTCCGAGAAGAAAGAAGATGAAAGCGACACTACTCACAGCAATAAACATGATTACTACTTTTTGCCAATTGATTTCTGTGTCCATATTTTTGTATTATTTTTGTATGATTTTATTATACCACAATTTTTTTTCACGTCGAGAAGAAAATATATTTTCAATGTCAATAAGAAAAATCAAAAAGAAAACACCCTCTGATATATTCAGGAGTGTTTTCTTTTTTGTCAGACAACAAGGGTTGCCTAAGCTCGAGGCTGTCCTGGTTCACGATACCCAGTACCAGCAGGAATGAGACGTCCGATAATGACGTTTTCCTTGAGTCCTCGCAAACGATCTTCTTTACCAGCGATAGCAGCATTGATGAGCACCCGAGCGGTCTCCATAAATGATGCAGCAGAAAGGAAAGATTCGGTTGAGAGAGCTACTTTGGTAATACCAAGTACCATAGATTCACCAGTAGCTTCACGTCCTCCGTCTTCCACGGCTTTTTCGTTGGCATCGAGGAATTGATCCTTCTCGACAATATCTCCCGGAAGAAGCATTGTCTCTCCTGGATCGACGACACGAATACGAGACATCATCTGACGAATAACTACTTCGATATGTTTATCATTGATCGCTTCACCCTGTGCGGCGTATATTTCTTCGATTTCACGAACGATATAGCGATGCACCGTTTCTTGACCCATCACAGTGAAAAGTTTGTGGAGATCGAGATGCCCTTCGGACAGAACGGCTCCGACAGAAACGAGGTCGTTCTCTTTTACGCGAAGTGCCACATTGATAGGAGCCTGATACTCATAGAGTTTCTTCTCATTATCCTCTACAGTAATTTTCACTACTTTGGCATTTTCTTTGATGATTGATTTCACTTGTCCATCGACTTCGCAAAGAATAGCCTGGGTCTTCGGGATACGAGCTTCGACGATTTCTTCGACGCGTGGCAAACCTTGAGTAATATCTGATCCGACGACACCACCGACATGGAACGTACGCATCGTGAGCTGTGTTCCTGGTTCACCGATAGCCTGAGCAGCAACCACTCCGACTGATGCTCCGAGTTTCACGAGTTCACTGCGACCAAGGTCGATACCATAACAGAGACGACATACTCCTCGACGAGATTTACACGTGACCAAACTACGGATTTTTACCTTCTTCACATCCTTATTTTCGATGAGTTTGGCCTGAGCCTTATCGATGAGATCACCTTTCTTTGCGAGCACTTCCTTCGTTTCAGGAGCAACCACATTTTCTACCAACACTCTGCCTTCGACACGAGCTGCGAAGCTATGTCCAATAGCGTCAGAGTCTTCACGATAGAGGAATGCTCCTTCGGTATCCTTACAGTCTTCTTCTCGTACGATAATATCCTGAGCAACATCGACGAGACGACGAGTGAGGTAACCAGCAGAAGCAGTACGGAGAGCGGTATCAGCCATACCTTTACGAGCTCCGTGAGTCGAGATGAAATATTCGAGAACGTTCAAACCTTCTTTAAATGAGCTCTTCACAGGCAGTTCGATTGTTTCACCGGTTGGTCCGGCCATAAGACCTTTCATACCAGTCAACTGAACAACTACTGATTCAGATCCACGAGCCTTGGAATACACCATGGCGTACACTGGACCTTCTTTATCGATCGAAGCACGTACAACATCAGCAATCTTGTTTTTCGTTTCGTTCCAGATTTCGATGACGCGATTTTTTCGTTCTTCATTCGTCAAAAGACCCATGTTGTATTGACCCTTGACTTCAGCAATGTGCTCTTCAGCTTTTGCCATCAATGCCACTTTCTCTTTTGGAACGATGAGATCATCCATACCCCAACTGATACCAGATTCAGATACCGATTTGAATCCGAGATCTTTCATACGATCAGCAAACTTGGCTGCTTCATCTTGACCAAGGGTTTCGATGATGCGAGACATAATCACTTTGAGATCTTTCTTGATCATTTCTTCATTGAGGAATCGAAGGCTTTCTGGAAGAATATCATTGAACAAAATACGTCCTACTGATGTTTCGATCATTTTTCCTTCCCACAAAAGTTTCACAGCGACGTTTACTGCCACCAATCCGTTCTGATAAGCAAGAATAGCTTCATCCATTGTTCCAAATGCTTTCCCTTTTCCTTTTCCTGTTTCTTTGATGTGTGTGAGGTAATAAATACCAAGCACCATATCGAGCGTTGCAGAAACAATAGGTTCTCCAGAAGCTGGTTTGAGCAAGTTCTTGGAAGACAACATGATCGTTGCACTTTCATGACGAGCCTGATCAGTCAGCGGTACGTGAACAGCCATCTGGTCACCGTCGAAGTCAGCGTTGAACGCAGAACACACCATAGGATGGAGACGAATAGCCTTACCTTCAATAAGTACTGGTTGGAATGCCTGAATAGAAAGACGATGGAGAGTTGGGGCGCGGTTCAGAAGTACGTAGTGGTGCTCGATAATTTCATCGAGAATCTCATAAGCTTCTTCTGTTTCAGCATCTACCATTCTTCCTCCGGTACGCACGTTGTGTGCCAATTCTTTTTCGATGAGTTTATTGATGATGAAAGGTTTGAAAAGTTCGAGTGCCATTTTCTTTGGCAAACCACACTGATGCAATTTCAAGCTCGGTCCAACGACGATAACGGAACGTCCAGAATAATCGACGCGTTTTCCTAAGAGGTTTTGACGGAAACGACCCTGTTTTCCCTTGAGTGCATCAGCGAGAGAACGGAGGGCACGACGCTGTCCAGTCGAAGCAGCTGTCGAAGCCTGTCCACGACGAGCACTGTTGTCGAAAAGTGCATCCACTGCTTCCTGCAACATTCTTTTTTCATTGCGAGTGATCACTTCTGGAGCACCGATCGAAATCAATTTTTTGAGACGATTGTTACGATTGATGATACGACGATAAAGATCGTTCAAATCAGAGGTCGCGAAACGACCGCCATCGAGAGCCACCATTGGACGGAGATCTGGCGGAATCACTGGGATAGCCGTCGGCAACATCCATTCAAAACGGAGATTTGCTTTCTCAAATCCTTGGTACACTTTCAAACGTTGCAGAAGTTTTTTCTGATCCACTGATTCGTTCGCATCCAATTCTTCTTTGAGCACCTGGAGCTGTTTCTTGACATCAATTTTTTCCAAGATTTTTCTGACTGCTTCAGCACCAATACCAGCAGTGAAGACCTGTCCAAAACGACTGGAAAGATTGAAATAATCGATTTCTGAAAGAATCTGATATGGGCGAAGATTACGGATTTCATCCTTGGTAGAACGATACTGTTCTTTGAGTTCATCAATAACCTTGTCCTGTACGAGCGCATCTTTGCTGTTGTCTCCTTTCAATTCTTTCTGTTTGTTCTTGTACTCTTTCTCGAGCTGTTCGAGTGACTGAGCTTTGAGACTTTCATTCACTTCCATAATGATGTAGGAAGAAAAATAGATCACTCGTTCGAGATCCTGAGGAGAGATACCGAGTACCAATCCGATTTTTGATGGAACACCTCGGAGAAACCAGATGTGAGATACTGGTGTCGCGAGTTTGATATGTCCCATACGTTCACGACGAACAATAGAACGAGTCACTTCGACACCGCATTTATCACAGACAATTCCGTTGTAACGAATTCTTTTGTATTTCCCACAATAACATTCCCAATCTTTGGCAGGACCAAAAATCTTCTCGCAGAAAAGTCCATCTGGCTCATACCTTTGAGTGCGATAGTTGATTGTTTCTGGTTTGGTGATTTCACCGTGAGACCATTCAAGAATCTGATCGGTGCTCGCGAGTGTCAGTCGGACGCTCTCGAAATCACTTACCTTCGTAATATTTTCCATAGTTTTTAACGTTGAATAGAAATAAGATAAAGAAAGTAGAGACTAGACTGTTTCAGCATCGACGATTGGTGCCATTTTCACAGGAGCATCATCATCTGATTCAGTTTTGACTCCTTTCAGTTCAACATTGAGACAGAGACCTTTCATTTCATTGATGAGAACATGGAAGGAAGCTGGCAAGTTTGGACTCTTGATTGGTTCTCCTTTGATGATCGACTCGTAAGCCTTGGAACGACCTGCGACATCATCGGATTTGATGGTCAACATTTCTTGGAGAGTATAAGCAGCGCCGTATCCTTCGAGTGCCCACACTTCCATTTCTCCGAAGCGCTGTCCACCGAACTGTGCTTTACCACCGAGTGGCTGTTGGGTAATGAGAGAGTAGGGCCCGATGCTTCGCATGTGAAGCTTGTCTTCGATCAAGTGGTTCAGTTTCATGATGTACATGACACCCACGGTTGACTCGTTGTCGTACGCTTGACCCGTTCTTCCATCGATCAGTTTGATTTTTCCGTTTTCTGGAAGACCAGCAGCTTTGAGCTCTTTCTTGATATCACCTTCGGAAACACCATCGAGAGCCATGCTCGCTACTTTGTATCCGAGTGTCTTGGCAGCCCAGCCCAAATGAGTCTCGAGTACCTGACCCAAGTTCATACGAGAGGCGACACCGAGGGAGTTCAATATAATATCGACTGGAGTTCCATCAGGGAGGTATGGCATATCTTCTGCGGCAGCGATATAAGAGATCACACCTTTGTTACCGTGACGTCCAGCGAGTTTGTCACCAACAGAGATCTTACGCATCTGAGCAATCGATACCTGAATTTGCTGAAAGACACCCATTGGAAGCTTGTCACCACGTTCACGAGAGAAGATTTTCACATCGACGACTTTTCCGTGTTCACCATGTGGGAGATAGAGAGAAGAGTCTTTTACATCACGAGATTTCTCACCGAAAATAACACGGAGCAAACGCTCTTCAGCAGTCAGATCACCTTCACCTTTTGGAGTGATTTTTCCGATAATAATGTCACCGGAAGAAATCTCTGCGCCAATACGGATGATACCACTTTCGTCGAGGTTCTTCAGACGATCTTCTCCAATATTCGGAATATCACGAGTGACGACCTCAGGCCCAAGCTTCGTATCGCGTACGTCGATCGAGAAATCTTCGATATGGACAGAACTCCAACGATCAGCCTGTACAACTTTTTCTGAAACGATAATAGCATCTTCATAATCATACCCGTGCCATGCGAGGAAGGCGACAACCATGTTTTGTCCCAAAGCGAGCTCTCCATGATCAGTCGAAGCACCATCGGCGAGCATTTCACCCTTGGCAACTTTCTGACCTTTCTCTACGCGTGGAATCTGGTTCATACTCGTAAACGCGTTGGACTTCTCGAAACTTTGCAAAATATATTCTTGATCAAAATATTCTTTTTTGGCACCAGCTGGGGATTTGGAACGGACGACAATATGTCCACCATCGACAGCGATGACTTCTCCTGCAGAGTGAGAAAGTACAACCTGTCCAGAATCACGAGCAGCCTTGTCTTCAATACCGGTTCCGATGATTGGTGCCTCAGGGACGATACAAGATACTGCCTGACGTTGCATGTTCGAACCCATGAGAGCACGGTTGGCATCATCATGTTCGACAAAAGGAATCAGAGCGGTAGCGATAGAAATACATTGCTTCACAGAAACATCGATGTAATCGACAACCTCTGCTTCGATCGTTTCTGGATGACCTTTCACACGAGCCTCGACCATTCCTTGGACGATGTTGTGATATTCATCGATTTCGATACCAGCATGAGCAATAATTTTTTTGTCTTCGACAATAGCATTCAAATATTCGATATCGAGTGTCACGAATGGTTTCACTTTGACTGTTTTTCCTTTCATTTTTTCAGCTACTTTTTTGGCCATGTCTTCAGCCAACATATCACCACTCTTAGCAACACCAGCGACATCTTCAGTAAGGATACGATTAACGAGCTCTTCTTTGGTAGCTTTCACTTCTTTCTTCACGATGAGGTATGGGGTTTCGAGAAAACCATATTCATTCACACGAGCATACGAAGCGAGATGACCGACGAGACCGATGTTTGGACCTTCTGGAGTTTCGATAGGACAGATACGTCCATAATGAGAATGGTGAACATCACGCACTTCAAATCCAGCACGTTCACGTGTGAGTCCTCCAGGACCCATAGCAGACAAACGACGCTTGTGTTCGAGTTCTGCGAGAGGGTTTACCTGATCCATAAACTGTGAAAGTTGTGAGCTCGAGAAGAACTCTTTCACTGAAGCAGCGACTGGACGAGGGTTGATGAGCTGTCCAGGGACGACGGTCTCAGGATCACAGGTACTCATTCTGTCTTTGATATTACGTACCATTCGATAGATACCGACACGGAGTTTATTCTGAATGAGTTCTCCGACAGCACGTACGCGTCGATTACCGAGATGATCGATATCATCAGGACGAGCTTCTAAATCATTATTGAGTCGGATTACTTCTTTCACGATAAGAATAAGATCATCGGTATTCAAGATACGATTTTCTTCTGTATCCTCTCGTTCGATACTCAAACGCTGGTTCAATCGGTAACGTCCAACAGCTCCGAAATCGTAGCGTTCAAAATTGAAAAACATTGCGTTGATCATCTGACGAGCGTTCTCTTCGGTAGCGAGATCTCCAGGACGGAGACGCTTGTAAACTTCACGGTAGGCTTCCCCTTGATTGTTTGCAGGATCTTTGATGAATGTCGCATCGAGATACTTCTGCTCTTCTTCATCAACAAATGCTTCACGGATATGTTTTTCATCGATACCAAAAGCCTTGAACAAACTCGTGATAGGCAATTTACGCTTGCGATCGATTTTGACAGAAATCACTCCGTCCATATCAGTTTCGATTTCGAGCCATGCTCCACGATTCGGGATAATTTTTGCACCAAAAAGTTTCTTTCCCTTCTGATAGTCCATGGTAAAAAACACTCCTGGGGAGCGGATCAGCTGACTGACCACAACACGCTCGACACCATTGATGATGAATGTTCCGCGTTCTGTCATGATTGGGAAGTCTCCCAAATAGATTTCCTGTTCTTTTACTTCACCTGTCTGCTTCATGAGAAGCGTCGCCTTAGCACGGAGTGGTGCTTCGTACGAAATATTTTTATTCTTCGAAACAAGAGCACTATACTTCGGTTCGTCGAGATAATATTCGTCCACAGTAAGCTCGAGATCCTTACTTGTAAAATCAGTGATAGGGTTGATTTCAGAAAAAAGTTCCTTGAGACCCTTATCCCAGAACCACTGATACGAGTCTTTCTGGACTTCGATCAAGTCTGGAAGAGAGACCATGATACGGTTATTAAAAAAACGACGTTTCGAGAGAGAAGACTCTTTTCCAAAAGAATCTTTCACCCGCAATGCTTTCTCTGTGTTGGACATAAAAACACACTCACGTGGACACTCCTTGGATCAAAACAGGATTTGAAACAAGTAGGACAAATGAGATTATGGGATAAAACTATTGAATTATGGAGGCCGTCAACTGCACCATTTCGCTTGAATGTTAGCTTCTTTCTCAATTTAAGCAACCATTCTAACCGATTTTCGCCCTCCAGACCTGGCACCAACAGGCGATTCGACACAGAAAAGTTAACACACTTTTCAAAACATACATTCGATAATACCAAGCTTCGTCCACTCTGTCAAATGAAAACCAAAAAATGGCTCAGACGGGCCTTTGTACTATAAAATATATCCTTTTATTTTTGGATGCATCAAAATATTTTTTTCCTCTCTGACTGAAAGTATTGCTCCCAGTCTCGATGAATCATTTTTGATTTCCCTCTTCAGAATCCTTCACAGGATGAGAAAAGGTCACACCAAAAGTATACACTCTTTTTACTGTTTCCGCAATGCGCATCGATGTATAATTGTCTGGAATTTCTGAATCAATAACGAAATCAGTCACTTCGTCCGCCCTGAGATTATTTTCTGCGAGCAAATCAGCGATTCCCTGAAAGAGTCTCCGTCCCATATCTCTCCCCTCTTCCCATTCTTTTTTCCCCAACACCAAACCATCCTTCGACAAAGAAAGCTCGCTCTTTTCTTTTTCAATTTTCAAATTGAATGTATAGGCCATATGGATAAATTTTCAATTCTCAATTTTTAATTTCTAAACAATTTTCAATACTACAATTTCGAAATTTTTTCAATTCAGTCACTTCATCCGAAAATAGGCTAGTACAACTGGCAGCCATATGATTATTTCAAAAAATGAAACTAGCGTGATTCTGATGATTCCATCCCAAAAACCAGATTCCTTTTCTCGATCCAGAGTTCGCAAACCATAAAAGCACAAAGCTATAATGACTACTGGACAAATAATGATAGGTATCCAGAGCATACCCAGGAGATATTCATACCAAAACGGAAGGTGCATCGCATTTTTATGTAAATACACAGACATAACGGGCAAAATGAAACCAGCTAAAACTAGAAACAACATGAAGCCCCAAGAAAGTTGGCGACCATACTGAATCCATTTATTCAAAGGCTTCACTGGAACCTTCACTTTTTGATAGTCATCGATATGGTGCTTCAGATACCAAACATACCCCCACAGCATTGCACTATAACTTATCACAATACCTATTAAAAACCACATTGACCACCCGCCGATACTGACATAATTTCTCAGTCCAAAAACTTTTGTCTGTACAGCCGCGAATACAAATCCAATTATCACAGCAGGTAATGAAGCATAAAAGCACATCAATATCACCTTTTCCCAAAATATACGCGTGTACATAATAGAGGCTTTAAATAATTAATTCATCTTCTTCCAATCGAAATTCCAAGGATCGGTCTTGCGTTCTGGGGCGATATCGCTGTGACCAATGATTATTTCCTCTTCAAGATACCAAAACCAAACAACGTCGCGTCACAAATAAAATCCTCGAGCTGAGTAAAATCTTCTTTGAGCTGTGCTCTCCGTAAACTTGCATAATACAATTGTTTTTCTTCCTGTTGTATTGTTGCTGGGGCAATATTCTCCCGAAGCAACATAGCCACCAAGACGAGCCTACCGAGACGACCATTGCCATCAGAAAATGGATGAATTTGCTCAAATCTTCCGTGAATATTGGAAACGTGCGTAATAACATCCTTCTGTTTTTTCTCTATAGCGAGAGAGATGTTCTTCATAAGAATTGGGACCTTCATATAATTTGCTGTCGGAACATTCGAGCCAACGATACGTACACCATGTCTCCGATACATACCAGCGTCATCCCGTATTCCATTCATGAGCATGCTATGCAATTTAAGCATGAGCATCTCGTCGATTCTTTTACTTTTTTTCAAATAGTGGAAAAGATATTGCAAAGCTGCTTGATGATTTTTTACCTCAAGTTGCTCTATAAGACTTTTATTCGGTATTGATCTGTTTTCAAACATGATGTCTGCCGTTTCATCTTCCGATAACGTCGAGCCTTCTATTTTGTTGGAATTATACGTGAGCGACAAAAGAAATTGATTATAAATATCAGAATTTTTGAGAATAATACCCAAAACAGAATCATATTTTTTTGATTCTCTTATTATTAATTCCTTTTTAGCCACCAAAACAGTTTCTGGGATATTTTTTTGACCAGTATACTCTTTGTACAAGTCATCAATGATTGTTTCGTGTTTTCTCCTTGGTTGAGATTTTTTGTTCCACCAATTATTGAACGCAACAAAAGACACACCAATTTTTGTGGCGATAGCTGTTTGAGTAAGTCCAGAAATATTCTGGATAATTTGTAACTTCTCTTTCGTATTCATATGTCCATACTACACAACTTTATAAAGTATGTCAATGCTTTGTATCTTTATAAAGTTCTAATAAACCATTTTCCAATCAAAATTCCAAGGATCGGTCTTGCGTTCTGGGGCGATGTTATTCTTCTTAGACAGGGAAGAACTTGTCTCGACAATCAATAACTTCTTGATACTTTCGCATCAAAATATCTCTCTCGACAGAATCACCAACACCATTCCACGAAACATGATCATAATAACCAATCGAGTTTCTTCTTTCTCCGCCTTTTCCTCGAATAGTAAACACTTTTTTTCCTTCTCTATTTTTTTCTATAACCAAACGTTCTTCTTTAGTAGCCTGTGGAATATATTCATCAAAGAGTTTCCTTTTAGCCTCTGCTGATAATTGAACAAATTTCTTTCCAGTACTCCCCTCGAGCTTCTCTCCTATTTTCTGTGTAGAGATATACTGATTAACATCATCTAGTGGATAGCCATAAAGAACTCCACAACGATAGGCTGAGACAATTGGTTGTGTCTGAAGATTCAAAACAGCTGTCTGAAATCCAACAAAATCAGCACGCGCCATAGACAACTCTTCCGTGGTAAAAAGAGCGCTTTCCTCCATCCTCTTCAAAGCTTTTTCCTTATCATAAACATACAGAAGATCTATTGATTCTTCTTTTTTAAATTCTTCTCCCACCTCACCATAATTCGGATGACTCATGGCAACGCCAAGTTGACGAAGAACGTTCTCACTTTGTTTCAGGTCTTGAGGGATCATTCCAACTTTCGATTTGAAAATACTCGCCAATAAAAGATTACGTGCTACTTTTGGCTGAACATATGACTCTGGTTTCATTCCGGCAATAACAAGAGACACCTCCGCCGTCAGAAGAAATTCCACAGTTTTCCGAGATAGTTTTTCGGTAGCAATAATTTCTTTCAATTGACTAAATCTCTTTTCCATCAACTCTCTTTCTTCAGAAGAAAGTCCTTCAGTTTTTTCTGTTACTGGAATCTGCTCGATATGATCCAACACTGCCTGTGCTGCCAAGACATCTTCGTCTCTTGTGGTTGCCTGCAACAGATCAGTTTGCACTGAAAAATCAAGGAGTTGTTCATCGCCCGCACTGACACTTCGTTCGAGTTCTTTCTTCTGCTGATCATTCTCTGCTGAAACGGGCTTATATTGTTCGTTTATTGACATATGATATATTAATCTAACTTTTTCCAATCAAAGTTCCAATAAAGATTATTCAAATACTTTTTTGTAAATACTTGCTTTAGTATTGCTCTTTATATCATCTTTATACATATCTAATACAGGCTGGGTTTTAGTTACTCCGCCACGACTACTCACCTCCACTTGATAGTCCTCTTTATTAGGATTCGCGATACAATCAATGATTAACTCAACATGTCTCCTTTTTAGTTGCTTCCATAGAGCGATAATCCCATCTATCGACTCATTCGTGAGATCCGGAGTTATCAAATTCAAATCTATCCACAATGAATCATTTACCACATACTTATATTTATTTTCTCTAAAATAAATAAAGATAGCCTGAGACATATGCACAAAACTATCTTTAAGTTTTTTCTTAAAAAAAATCTGCTGTTCTGATGACACTCCTTCGTTAAAATTTAAATTCCCACTGTCTATATCATCATGCGGTCTGTTTCCTTTTGCGTCTCTAAAATCAAAATCGTTTTCGTCATCTGAATACATACCGATTTCCTTTCCCATAAGAGCAATAATCATCGGCTGCAACAGTCCCGTGTTTACAGCATTGGAAAAACCATTCGACGAAAGCACATCTGCAAAAATCTCTTGCTTATCTTTACTATATCCCTTGTTTACAAGAGTAAGCAAAAACTTACTCATCCGGCCATTACCATCATTAAAAAGATGAAGCGCTGAGGTAGTCGAGGATAGCAACAGTGCAACATCTGTAAGACTCCTATTTTCCTGTATCATTTTTTTAGCTGCCTGCAATGATTGTTCTAACAAAATTGGCTTATCCTCGAATTCTGGGAAGTCCCATACAACTCCATGAGAACCAACAATAGCCACCTCTTTCCCATCTAGACCCCATGCATCTCGATTTTTATTCCGAAGTATACCATTTATACCAATAAGTAATTCTATATATTCTTCAAGCGATAAATTGAGAACAAACTGTCGGCGCGATTCTTCATTATCAAATACCTCTTCAGCGTTTTTTCCCTGAAACGCCTCTATATTTCTCGACATATTCAAAAATCGCAAAAGTTTTTCTGCTATACGCGGCCTAAACTCAGGACCACCGTCATCAACATCTTTTGTTTTTTCTTGTGTCTGATCTGCTTCTGTTGGAAGGATGGTGGGTTTGTATTGTTCACCTATTGGCATATATTTGAAAAATCTAATCTAACTTTTTCCAATCAAAATTCCAAGGATCGGTTTTGCGTTCTGGGGCGATATCACTGTGACCGACGACAGATTTGATAGGATATTTTTTCTTAAGCGATGCGATGAGATCATTCACCGCTTCATACTGTGCGCTCGTGAAAGACCCTTTTTCTGTGTTTATTATTTCAATACCGATAGAGAAATCATTGACGTTTTTCCTATTGTCCGGCATCTTGCTCACTCCTGCATGATAGGCGATATTCTTGTCCTCTACGAGGCGATATATCACACCCTTTCGGTCAATAAGATAATGCGCACTCACGCCATAGTCCTCATATTCCTTCATGATACCTGAGACAGAATACGGATCAGAGCCGTTCAGGTCATAGGAAGAATGAAGTACGATTGTATCAATACTTCGCGTATTTTTCGGAACAGAAAATCCTGCTGTCATCAGTCGATTGACGATGTCTGTTTTTTCTTCCGCTAGAACTGTTTCTTTTTTCACTTCCTCTTTCGGTTTTGTGGGAGTGATTTCTTCCTCTGCAGACTGCATCGTTTCTACCGCTTTCTGTTCGACGAGGTTTTTCACATCTTCTGCCTGCTTCTTCACATCTTCATACTTCGCAATTTCTTGTGTCATATCAGGAAGAGCAATATTGTTTATCAATACTTTTTCTTCACTTCCAGGCAAAGAAAACAAATAATATCCTGATCCTAGGATAATAATGCCCGCTGTAATAAGAAGACTGATAAGTCCCATAGATAAAAGACTACACGGTTTATTGCTTCCAGTATACTACAGGATCATTCTCTTCCCAAGAAAAAACCCGCCACACGGACGGGTTTGAGATAACGGTGAGTTATTTCTTCTTTCCTTTTTTAGCAGCACTACTCACAAGAAGCGCGACAGCAGCTCCGAGAGCGGCTCCGATACCAGCGGCAATCGCTGCAGCCTTTTCTGGATTCTTTTTGGCAAATGTTTCTACAGTCTTATATGTACCTTCGAGGTGCTTTTTGACTTTTGCCATTTCTTTCTCAGCCATTGCTTGTGTCTTATCCACTTGTGCGATCACTTTTCCTTTTACTGCTTCTGCCATCGCTGACACTTGTTTCTTATCCATATTCTTTTTCTTTGATGAATTAATTATTTTATTTACGATTCAGAAAATACGTTGTAGCAACAAACATCAGTACGGATATTCCTATGATGATGAATCCAAGTCCAGGAAATCGAAACAGGTCACTCAAAATCTGTGCACATCCTACAAGGAAGAAAATCACTCCGATGAGAGCGAGACAGAACAACATGATTTGCTTGGTCACATTGTAAGTGAACTTCTCTGCTGTCTGACGAACGGTGTCGAGAGCTCCATCAACGAGAGAGCGTATATTCTGCACAGCCGTATCCAAAAGAAACTCCATAAAACTTGTTTCCACAGACTTCTTTGCACGTACTGTTTTCTTTTCTTCTGTCATATTTTTTCTTTTGTACACTCAGTATAGCACAGAAAAAGACTCTTGGAAAGAGTTTGTCTGACATTTCTTTTTATGTTATGAAAGATGTAACAATATGAACATAAAAATATTTTCTTTTTGTTTTGTTATTCTCTTCTCTTTTGTTTTTTATTCTGATACTAATTTCGTTTCTGCATCGACGAATGCGATTATCCTAAGCGAAATACAGATTACCGGAGGGACTGGCCATACCGATGATGAATTCGTAGAACTTTACAATCCAAATTCTACGTCGATAAATATATCTGGCTATCGTCTCCGTTATAAAAATAGTGCAGGAAAAGAAGGATCAATCAAAGTAATAGGAGAAGATATCTGCATGCCAGCTTACGGATATTATCTCTGGGCCAATGGTGATGGAGTATTTGCAGATATTTCTGATACCACAACCAAAACAGGTCTTTCATCAAAATATAGCCTCGCTCTTTTTCTACCATCTGGTGCTGAAGATTCTCTTATTGACTCTGTATCATGGGAAAATGATTATGCGTTTGATACATCTGCCTATAAATTCACCACAAGCCCAACAACAAACGAAAGTATGGTTCGAGATATCACTACCAATGATTGGTTATCAAATTTCTCTCTTGTGCCGACACCGACAAAGAGCACAAGCACTCTGTGTCCTGAGCCAGATCCAATACCCAAATCAACATACGATAGCACTATTCGTCTCAATGAGTTCCTTGCTAATCCTTCTGAAAAGGAAGAAGAAATGGAGTTTATCGAACTTTACAATTCATCTGATACGATAGGAGATATTTCTCTCTGGTCTCTCCGAGACAGCAGTGCGAGTGGGAAATATATTTTTCCCGAAGGAACAACTCTTCCAGCACAAGGATTTCTTGTCATTTATCGACCCACATTCGAATTCGCTCTCAATAATTCTAACGAGACTGTTTCACTCCTCGATCCAAATGGTGAGACAAGAGACACAGTGTTCTACAAGACAGCCAAAGAAGATATCTCGTACAATAATACTTCAGCTGGCTGGAGAGGAGGTACTCCGACTCCTGGTATGGCCAATCATACAAACAGTCTTCCAGAAACGAGAGAAAAAGTACCGAAGAAAGGCTACCGAGGAGTAACTCTCGACTTTGACGCGCGAGGAAGAGATACAGAACACGACCATCTCAAATACACTTGGAATTTCGGTGATGGGCACAAGAGCTACAAAGAAACAACGACACACAAATATGAAGAAAATGGCACATACATCATCACGCTCAAAGTGAATGATGGCAAAGACGATATTCTAGAGACATTTACTCTCGAAATCATATCTCTTCCACATCCCGAAGTCCGTATTGTCGCCCTTCTCCCTAACCCTGCCGGCAATGACACAGGAAACGAATGGTTACTCATAGAAAATCGAGAAAAGAAAAAAATCAATCTGAAAGGATACAGTATCGCCACGGGATGGAAGAATCTCGTCAATCATCCTCTCCGTGAAGACTTCTTCATCAAACCGAAAAAACAAGCCTTTCTCCGTAATCCGACGGCGCTCTTCACTCTTCCCAATCAAAAAGGGAAGATAGAACTCCGTGCACCTGACGGAAAAGTATTGCAAGATATCAAATACAAACTCGATAAATCAATCGCGGACGATGTCGTCTATCGCAAAGAAAAAGGGAGTAAGTGGAAATGGGATACATCATCAGTACATGTCACTGCCCCTTCACCGAGCAAAGAACAAAACGAAAAAGAAAAAAATCCTCCTCTCATCGACGAACCAATGATCATACCAGAAATGATCGTTCCCCTAAGAGAAGAAATGCTCCCAGAAGAAATCATCAAGGAGAAAGAAACGACTAGTCCTCTCATTTCTCTCGATCCTGACCGTCCGCTCCCTCAAGACATCCTCACCTACGGCACCACTCTCGAAACACCTCACTCTCTCATTCTCGCCGTCCCTGCAGACGAAAAAATCGCGGTTCTTCCACTCTCTGACTCTTCCTCGGTCACGTCAGAAGAAACACCTCTCCTCATAAGAATCAATGCGACACTCAATGATTTTCTCAATACTGAAAACTAAAACAGTCCTCTCGAAGGTCTTGGCAAGCCTCTCCAAAGAGCCTATACTCCATCTATACCATGTGTAATATATATTCCTATGACTGAAGAAGAAATCAAGAAACGTGTCCAAGAAATCGAAGCTGTTTATCAGACATATCTCGAAAAACTCTTTACGCTCAAAAAAGAGCAGGACAATGTTATTACTGAATTCGAGAAAGTGCTCTCGAGTGAACGTATCCAAGAAATCAAAAAATCTCTCGGTTTACTCTAAATACTATGAATGAGGAAAGAAAGAAAATAGGAATGGAAAGTATCGAACATACCCCGTTCACGCCAGAATCTTCAGAATACCCCAGAATAATCGATGAGAAAGGTCTGGTACACTATGGTGGCGAAGTCATTGTCCGCATAGCAGAAAAAGCTCAGTGGGCAAGAGAAGATGCTCAAAAAGTATGGGGGCACGTCATAGGAGAGGATCCTACTCATGCAGTACTCGCAGAAAAACTCGGCGTTCAAAAACGATTCGACAACAAGAATGTAGAGATAGACACCATGACAACCGATACTGTCAAAGAAATCGAGAGACTCTCTCAATCACAAGTATCCAAAGAATCTACCGATGCGACCGTATAAACCGCTCTATTATACGCTCAAAAAAAGAAAAAGATCCCATAGAATGTGGGGTCTTTTTTCTTGAGCGAACTCCTACTTTTTGAGCGGGTAAGGAGCCCACCAAAGGCGGATAAAAATCCAACTCCTGGATCTTGAGCGAGATACGGGAATCCTTTTTGCTCCGACAAAAAGCCTGGGCGCTACACACAAAAAGCTACGCTCGCTCGCTTTCTACTCACGCCCTTCGATTTCCGTTTCAATCAAATAAAAATTAAAATCCCCTTAAAAAGGAGATGTTAATTTCTTATAGAGCGAGATACGGGAATCGAACCCGTGCCCCAACCTTGGGAAGGTCGTGTACTACCATTATACTAATCTCGCAAATCTTTCGTACTCCTAGTATAACGTCATCTCCCCGTCTTTGTCGAGAATATACGTTATTACGTAATGAATTACGTAATAACGTTACTTGGCGGTTCAACCGCTGAGTAGACACTTTTTCAAATCCTATCATAATTCCACGGCCGTGGAATTATGAATGAATTTATTTTTGATTATTAGTTAAATGTACTTGAAAGTTTGGATTCAGTATTGAAGTATACTCTTTTAACATAAAGTACATTCGGCCCTTTTCTTTTTATCAGAAAATATCTTAAACTTCGTTTTCATCAGGAATCTCGGGCTTCACAAACGGCTCCGTTCCTGATACACTGGGAGGGTGTTTTAATTCATTTTTTCCTTTTTTTATGAGCTTTTCTATGCCAGCATCTTTCACTCGCAAACGTATCATCGTATTTATCGTTCTCCTTATTTTGATCGGAGGAGGGGTCTTTTTATTCTCATATGCAAAGACCCATAAGACAGAATTCGCGGTCAATTCGCTCAGTCTCTTCCAAAAAGTTTCCAAACTCCTCCCAATCAACCCTGATACCAAAAAAGAAATCGAAGTGGTGAACAAACTGGTCGAAGCGGTAACAAAACAAGATGATACTGTTCACACGTTCCTTGTCCTGCTCCAAAACAGCGACGAGCTCCGTCCAGGAGGAGGATTCCTCGGTCAATACGCTATCATCAAAACCAAAAATGGTGAGGTCATATCAACCTTTGTCGAAGATGCGAACCTCCTCGATCAGCGTATCTCGGCTGATGTCCCGACCCCCTACCCATTCGTCCGTAAACTCCAGCTCAAGAAATGGAAATTTCGTGACTCAAACTTTTCTCCCGACTTTCCGACCAATGCAGAAAAAGCAGAGTATTTCTATCGTCTCGCTGGAGGTAGAGAGAAATTCGAAGGCGTGATTGCAGTAAATTCTCTCACCTTCAACAATATCCTTGCTCTCACTGGACCGATCCAGATCCCAGGTGATGCCAATATCTACACCAGTACTGATGGCGCACAGAAACTCGAAGAACGTGTCGAAAAAGCCTATCTCGGAGAAGATGTCCCTGCCGAACTCAAACAGGCTCGCAAAAATATCATGAAAAAACTGGCGGTGGAAATCATGAATAAAGCCGTCACCGTGGGCAATATTCCCAAGTTGGCAGAATTCGCTCACACCGAACTCCAGAATAAAGATGTCATGCTCTATTTCAAAGACCCGGAACTTCAATCACTCGTCGAGAGCGTTCACTGGGACGGAAGCGTGACCAAAGACTGGAACAATGACTATCTCATGCTCGTCGATGCTAACATGGGATCGCTCAAGACCGATTTCTATATCAAGCGTTCGCTCGAATACACTGCTGATTTCACCGGAGAGAAACCAACTGGCACCCTCGTCTACACTTATTCCAATACGGCTCCGTACGGCAACTGGCGTACGAGTGATTATCACACCTATCTCCGTGCCTACGTCCCAGAAGGATCCGTCTTCCTCACTCGTTCGATGATCAATGTCGTCACGACCAAAACCGCTTTCAACAAAACATACTTCGATGGATTCATCGATGTGGAGATCGGACAAAGCGATGTCCATACCACACTCACCTATGAGCTCCCTGCTACCGTGACTGAAGAGAATTATCGACTTCTTATCCAGAAGCAATCAGGTGTCGGTACTATTCCTGTCACCGTCCATCTCAAGACCAAAGACGGTAAAACGTTTGATCAGACCACTGAACTCAAAAAAGATCTCAACTTCTCCATTCAGACGGTAGAAGAAAAACAATAGGTTTGCATTGTAATCAAAAGCTACTATACTCAAAGATATGGAAGAAAAACTCTACAATATACGTCATTCACTCGCACACCTCCTCGCCATAGCCGTGCTCGAACATGACCGAGACGCCAAGCTCTCTGTCGGTCCAGTCACTGACAATGGATTTTATTATGATGTTGATTTCAGCGTTGGGAAAACCCCAACTCCGGAAAATTTGAAGGCGTTTGAGAAAACGATGCGAACACAGATCAACAAGAAACTTCCCTTCATCCGTACGGAGGTATCCGTCGAAGAAGCCAAGAAACATTTTGTAAATAATCCTTACAAATTGGCTATCATCGATGATATCGAAAAAAGTGGTGAAGCAGTGAGTTTTTATTCTACGGGTGATTTCATCGATCTCTGTGAAGGAAGACATGTGAATAATACAAGCGAAATCCCTGCAAAATGTTTCGCGCTCACCCATCTGGCTGGTGCCTATTTCCGCGGTGAGGAGAATGGTCCGATGCTCACTCGTATTTATGGAATTGCTTTCGCAACTGAAGAAGAACTAAAAGCCTATTTCACACAACAAGAAGAAGCGAAGAAGCGTGATCATAAAAAACTCGGCATAGAATTGGATCTTTTCACCTTCTCAGATTTGGTCGGATCAGGACTTCCGCTCTGGACTCCACGCGGTACACTCGTTCGCAATTTGCTCGATGAATACGTGTGGGAACTCCGCAAACGTTATGGCTATGAAAAAGTAGAAATTCCCCACATTACCAAGAAAGATCTCTACGAAAAAAGTGGGCACTGGGACAAATTCAAAGATGAACTCTTCCGTATCACGACTCGCGAAGGACATGAGTTTGCTATGAAACCGATGAACTGCCCTCATCATACACAAATCTATGCAAGGAAACTTATGAGCTATCGTGAATTGCCTCAGCGCTATGCCAATTCGACAGCGTGCTATCGTGATGAACAAACTGGTGAACTCGCAGGACTCTCTCGTGTACGTGCCTTCACCCAAGATGATGCTCACGTCTTCTGTCGTTTCGATCAAGTGAAAGAAGAGTTCCTCAAGGTGTGGGATATCATTCATGAGTTTTATGGCGCTTTCGGATTTGAAATGCAGGTACGTATTTCCAAACACGATCCTGCAAAACCAGATTCATACCTCGGTGATAAAGAACGCTGGCATACAGCAGAAAACATCCTCGAAGAAATAGCTAAAGAAAAAAATGCCAATGCTTTCGAGGGAATCGGTGAAGCTGCTTTCTACGGACCAAAACTTGATTTTATGGTGAGTGACGCTCTCGGTCGTTCATGGCAAGTGGCTACTATTCAGCTCGATATGATTATGCCCGAACGATTCGATTTGGTCTGCATCAACGAAAAAGGAGAGAAAGAACGCATCGTGATGATTCACGCTGCTATTATGGGTTCTATCGAACGTTTTATGAGTGTACTCATCGAACACTACGCTGGAGCATTTCCACTCTGGCT